>JALYYM010000385.1 GCA_030946565.1 Bacteroidota bacterium
AATCATTTAATCTCCGAAGGAGTCCTTCGGACATAGAAATCAAAGTTCAGACAATGCTAATAAATTATTTTAAAAATGCCTGGCGCAATCTTGTAAGAAATAGATTTTATGCAACCATTAATATTACGGGCCTAGCGGTAGGGCTGGCCGGTTTTATGGTTATTTTACTATACATGAATTATGAATTGAGTTATGATACCTGGAATGATTCTTTAAAACGTGTGTATAAAATATCCGAACAAAAAGACCAGGATATATTACCACAAACACCCGCGCCGTTAGCAGATTTATTACAAAATAAATTGCCTGAAGTAGAAGCTGCAACTACCATGCAGCCCGCAGGTGACATCGAAGTATTGCTAAGCGCTAACGGTAAAAAGATTTATCAGAAAGGAAGCGTGGAGGCAGATTCTTCTTTTTTTAAAGTTTTTCCTTATAAAATTATCCGGGGCAATGCAGCAACCATATTAGATAAACCCAATGCTATTGTGATAAGCAAAGAAGTTGCAGAAAAGCTTTTCAGCAATGAAGATCCCATCGGGAAGATCATAAAAATTTTCAACGCATTTGATTGTGAAGTAACGGGCATTATGCAATTGCCCGAAAAACCATCTCAGCTAAATGTGCAGTTTGTTTACAGGTCGCCTTTTGAAAAACAAAACCATTTCTGGGAAAATTATTCGTACAATACTTATGTAAAAACGAAAGTGGCTGTAACAGATGCCAGGCTCGAAAATGATGTCAACGAAGTTTATTATAAAGAACGGATAAAAAAAGACAACCAGTCATTAGCTGATTTTCGTAGAACGGGTAACCAGTCAGGTTTGTTTGCAGATGCGGTTGGCAAGCTGCATAATTTTCCCAAACACGGCAATAGCAATTTTACAACTATTTCCGTATTATTATTACTCGCTGCATTATTGTTACTGGCCGGCGCTATAAATTTCAGCAACCTTTCTATTGCCGCATCAATGCGCCGTGCAAAAGAAATTGGTGTAAGAAAAGTTTTAGGCTCGGGGCGTAAACAACTGATAGTACAGATCATTGGTGAGGCCGCGTTACAATGTCTTATCAGCTTGTGTTTGGGAGTAATGCTTGTTTATATTATCCTTCCTTATTTCAATACTACATTCAATCTTAACCTTAGTATTTTTGGTTCCGGATATACCGCATCTTTGGCGATACAGATCGTACTATGTCTTCTCATTGTAATTGCCCTGTCAGGTTTGTATCCTGCTCTTTTTCTTTCAAAATATAACATTACAAAAGTTTTAAAAGGTGATTATTCTACCGGTAAAAAAGGAATTGCTTTTCGCAATGTGTTGATCGTTGTGCAGTTTATCGTCTCGGCATTTTTTATGATCAGCATTCTTGTTATTAGTAACCAGATGAATTACATGCAAAGCAAAGACAAAGGCTTTTCCGCCGGACAGGTAATGCGTTTGGAAACATCACAAAAAGTACGGGATGCAAACTTTGATGTTAACAGGAATACATTACTTGCAATTTCCGGTGTGCAATCTGTTTCTAAAACAACTGCGGTACCCGGAGACGCCTTTGCTGATACTTCTACTATTGCTTATAAATATAATGGCAAAGAATACAGGATGTCTTCAGTAAAAGTTAGTGATGATTATTTCAAAACATTAAATATTCAATTGCTGAACGGAAGATTATTTAATGGTAGTTTCTCAGATGAACATACACGCAATGCAATAATCAATGAATCTGCGGCAGAAAAGCTAAACCTTGAAAACCCAATTGGTGCAGTAATTACATTTCCTTATTGCGATACAATTCCTGTAAAGATAATTGGCGTGGTAAAAAACTTTAATGTCTCCGGCTTTGAAAACGCAGTGAAACCTGTTGTGTTCACTGTTGGCAACAATGCATGCCGGTTTCAATCAGGTGGCGGCATATTGATTAAGATTAGCAGCAGGAATATTTCTAAGACGGTTGCTGCAATTGAAGCAACCTGGAAAAAAATTGACCCCGATTTTCCTATACGCTATTCATTCATTGATGATAATTTTCAAAAACTTTTTGCCTCCAATATAAGGTTACAAGCAATCATAAGTTTCTTTGCTTTTACTGCCATCTTTATTTCGCTTACCGGTTTATTTGCATTAACAGCATTTTCAATAAGCCGGAGAACAAAAGAAATAGGCATACGAAAAATATTAGGAGCAGGTATCGGAGATCTTGGCATACTGCTTGGAAAAGATTTTTTGCGCCTTGTAGTTATCGCCGTAATAATTGCCATGCCCCTGAGCTGGTGGGCGGCAAATATATGGTTGCGGAGTTTCGCTTATCGCATTACAGTGAGTTGGATAACTTTTTTAATTGCAGCAGCTATCATCATCCTTGTTTCAATATTTACTATAAGTGTAAAGGCAGTAAAAGCAGCAATAGCTAATCCTGTGAAGAGTTTGAGAACGGAGTGACTCCAAGCCCCTACAGGGAATGAACTTAACAAAGTCCTTTGAACAGAAAAAGCATAATCATGAAAATCATTTATTCTCCGAAGGAGTCCTTCGGACATAAAAAATCAAAGTTCAGACAATGCTAAAAAATTATTTTAAAACCGCCTGGCGGAATTTGGTGAAGAGTAAAGTTTTCTCTCTCATAAATATTCTTGGTTTAACCATTGGCATTACGGTGTGCATGATGATATTTCTTTTCATCATGAATGAATTCAGCGTGGATAATTTTCACAAAAAAGGTGACCGCATTTATCGTGTAATGCGTGCTTTTGAGAGTGAAGGAAAATCATCAAGTGTTGCTTATTTATCCGGGCCGTATGCGCCGGCTTTATTAAATGATTTTAAAGGCGAAATACAAAAAGCAGTTCGAGTAAATCCTAATGATGATCTTGTTACCATCGGCAACCAGTCTTTTCACGAAAAAAAAATATTAGATACCGACCCGGATTTTTTTGACCTTTTTTCTTTTCCGCTGATAAAAGGAAATCCTTCAACGGTTTTAAAAGACCCCGGTAATGTGGTGCTCACAGAGACTACGGCAAAAAGATATTTTGGCAGCATTGATAATGCAATGGGAAAAGTGATCACCCTCGATAAAGAACTTCCTTTAAAAGTTGCGGGCATCGCCAAAGATGTTCCTTCAAACTCTCATCTTGATTTTGATTTGATTGTGCCGCTGGAAAATTATAAGAACAGCGGGAACATGACCACCTGGATCAACAATGGATTATATACCTATGTGCTTCTTGATCCGCACGCTTCCCAGGCGCAGGTGGAGAAGCAGTTACCGGCATTTATGGAAAAATATATGGGAAGCGACATGAAGAAGTTTGGTTTTAAATTCACGCTTTCACTTACACCATTAAAAGATATTTATTTTGAAAATGCGGCCTTCGATTCTGTAAAGCATGGCGATAAAACTGTTGTGTATATTTTTCTTTCTATCGCTGTATTAATACTCTTAATTGCCTGCATCAACTTTATGAACCTATCAACCATTCGTGCAGCAGAGCGTTCAAAAGAAGTGGGACTGCGCAAAGTGTTGGGAGCATTGCGCAACAATCTTGTATGGCAGTTTATTGGGGAGTCGATTTTGCTAACCACTATTTCGTGCCTGCTCTCAGTTGGCCTGCTAATGATAGTGATGCCCTGGTATAACCAATTGCTGGGCCATTCTATAACTGTATCGTGGAATACGGCACCCACCTGGTTATTTCTTGCCGGTGTTATCATTGTCGTAGGGTTTTTAGCCGGCAGTTATCCCGCATTTTTTCTTTCAGCATTTTCTCCGGTGCAGGCTTTGAAAGGCAAGCTACGATTGGGAAAGGGCGGCTCTTCCTTCAGGCAGGTATTGGTTGTGATCCAGTTTAGCATCTCTGTATTTCTTATTATCGGTACCATCATTATTACCCGGCAAATGAATTATGTAAAAAATAAACAGCTTGGTTATAATAAAGAACAAACTGTAATTATGCCAATAGATAACGGCGATATTTATAATCACATGAACACTTTTAAGACTGAGCTGCAAAATGAAAATGCCGTTCAATCAGTTTCGTTAATGTCCGGTGAACCGGGAGGTTATTTTGATGGGCACGTGTTTGATGTGGAAGGCCATGCAGAGAGATGGAATGCAAGAACAGAGTTTGCAGATTTCGAGTACGTGCATACGTTAGGCTTAAAAATTATTGCCGGAAGAGATTTTTCATCCCAGTTTCCTACAGATACCACCGATGCAGTACTCATCAATAAAACAGCCGCAACAAAACTGGGCTGGACACCGGAACAGGCAGTCGGTAAATGGATGCAGAATACAGTGAGAGATAGCAGCCGGCGCAGGGTTATAGGTGTGGTAGCCGATTTTAATTTTCAATCACTTAAAGAAAATATAGATGCGCTGGTCATTTCCCCGGCGATGGATAGGAGAGTAGCCTTGGTAAAATTAGAACCCGGTGATATTCAGCAGGACCTGGCTACAATAAAAAAGGTATACAGTAAAGCTGCCGCGGCCTATCCTTTTGAATACCGGTTTTTAGATCAGCAGTTCAATGATCTCTATAAAAAAGATTTGCGGCAGCAAAGTATTTTAACTGTGTTTGCCGTGTTAGCCATATTTGTTGCCTGTCTTGGGTTATTCGGATTGGCATCGTTCACCGCAACAAAACGCTTTAAAGAAATTGGTGTAAGAAAAGTGTTAGGTTCATCAGTGCAAGGCATTGTTATTTTGTTATCAAAAGATTTATTAAAACCTGTTCTTGTCGCCATGTGTATCGCACTGCCCCTGGGATATTATGCAATGGATAAATGGCTGCAAAATTTTGCTTATAAAACATCTTTAAGCTGGTGGATTTTTGTTGTAGCTGCGCTGATAACGTTTGGTATTGCCTTCTTAACAGTAAGCTTTAAAGCAGTCAGGGCGGCGATGGCTAACCCGGTTAAAAGTTTGAGAACGGAATAACGTTTAAGTATAGACGCAAAAATTAAAACTCGTTTCAAATCATAATATTAAAGACTATGTTTAAAAACTTTCTGAAATCAACTATTAGAAATCTTCTGCGAAATAAAGGCTATAGTTTCCTGAACATTTTCGGATTAGCGATCGGTATTGCCTGTGCAGGCTTTATATTTTTATGGGTTGAAGATGAGATAAATTTTGACAGTAATAATATCAACAAAGACCGCATCTATCTTGTAAAAACAAACGCCACGGTTGATGATGGTGTCTTTACACATTCATCAACAGCCGGGCCAATGGCGCCTGCCATGCAGTCCACAATTCCGGGCATTGAAAATACTTGTCGTACAACAGAAAGCAGCACTTCATTTTTATTTACCATCGGAAATAAGTCGGTGAATGCCCAGGGAAAATATGTTGAACCATCTTTTTTCAACATGTTCACATTGCCTTTTGTAGAAGGTAGTGCAGTGAACGCTTTTAATCAACTCCATTCTATTGTGCTTACACAAAAAACGGCGATAAAATTTTTTGGTAAGGAGAATTCTGATAGCTATGGTGATGTGATCGGTAAAACCGTGCACATGGATAACAAACAAGATTATGTTGTAAGCGGTGTGCTAAAAGATCTTCCCGAAAATTCAACCTTTCAGTTTGAATGGCTGGCGCCTTTTAAAGTTTATCTTGATGCCAACCCACGTGTGGCAACCTGGTTTAATTTTGGTATCAACACCTATGTTGAATTGCAACCTGGCATTGATGCAAATGCAATCAATAAAAAACTGCTCAACCCTTCATACGATTTTACTACACAAAAAATTGAAAAGGAAAAATCATCGGTGCATGTGTTTTTATTTGGTATGAACAATTGGCATTTGCGTGATGATTTTGATAACGGCAAAATGACCGGTAGCGGAAGAACACTGTATGTAAACCTGTTCAGCATTATTGCCTGGATCATTTTATTTATTGCATGCATCAACTTTATGAACCTCGCTACAGCAGGCAGTGAGAAACGCTCAAAAGAAATCGGTGTAAGAAAAGTATTGGGCTCGGGAAAAAAAAGATTAATTGTTCAATTTGTTGGAGAAGCAATATTTATGTCTTTGCTGGCGGCAGTTGTTGCGGTGATGCTGATGTTGTTATTATTACCTGCGTTCAATTCTTTGGTACAAAAAAACCTGTCATTAAGCCTGGCTAATCCCTATCACTTAACCGCATTGTTATTACTTACATTGATCTGCGGGCTTGTTGCCGGAAGTTATCCTTCACTCTACTTATCATCCTTCAATCCTGTATTTGTTTTAAAAGGAATAAAAATAAAAACGGGAAGCGCTTCACTTATAAGAAAGGGTTTGGTCGTAACACAGTTTGCGGTTTCAATTGTACTGATCATTAGCACCATCATTATTTATCAACAAATACAACATATTAAAAGCCGTGATCTTGGTTATAACAAAGACAACCTGGTGCAGGTAGATGCGCAAGGCGATATCGTAAAGGATTTTCCAGCCATCAGGCAAGACCTTATGAACACAGGGTTTGTAAAGGATGTAGCGCTGGCAGATCATACCACACTTGACGGTGGAAACAATACCACCAGCATTAACTGGCAGGGCAAAGACCCCAACAGCAATATTGTTATTTCCCAAAGATTAGTGAGCCGTGAATTTATGTCAACCACGGGCATGCATATAATTGAAGGACGAGATTTTCAACCCACAGATGAAGTACAGTTCAATGATGATCACACACCTAAAGATTCTATTCATCCCATGAATGTTATCGTTACAGAATCAATGACAAAGTTGTTAGGCAAAGGAAGTGCGATCGGGAAAATAATAGATCGTCAAACCGACAGAAGTAGTTATCATCTGCAGGTTGCAGGCGTAATAAAGGATTATGTGTATGGTGATATGTACGGCAAATCTGCACCGGTTATTTTTTATAATATTCCACAGGCAGCAAGTTTATTATATGTAAAAACGACCTCAACTGCAAACATAGAAAGGGCGATAGCAGGCATTGCAGCGGTTATGAAAAAAGACAATCCCGCTTATCCGTTTGAATACAAATTTGTAGATGATCAATTCAACCAAATCTTTTTAAGTGAAATGCTGATCAGTAAATTATCACGGGTGTTTGCGGCCCTGGCAATTGTTATTTCCTGTTTGGGTTTATTCGGACTCGCAGCATATACTGCTGAAAGAAGGAAGAAAGAGATTGGTGTAAGAAAAGTTTTGGGTGCAAGCGTTGCTGGCATTACCACATTGCTTTCGAAAGATTTTTTAAAGCTTATTGGGATAGCATGTTTGGTTGCCTTTCCTGTTGCATGGTGGATAATGAACAACTGGCTGCAAACATATCAATACAGGATCACCATAAGCTGGTGGATATTCATCGCAGCAGGAATTATTTCGATATTGATTGCCTTGATCACGATTAGCTTTCAATCAATAAAAGCAGCGGTGGCAAACCCGGTGAAGAGTTTGAGAACAGAATAAAAAACGTGAATGATGAATTGTCAATCGTGAATAAATCAACCAAATCACTTAACAATAAAAATCCCGGTTCAGACAATGTTTAAAAATTATTTCAAAACCGCGTGGCGAAGTTTATGGAAAAATAAAACCACCACCTTCATTAACATCACAGGTTTATCTGTCGGTATGACTGCAGCTGTACTAATTTTTTTATGGGCGCAGAATGAGATGAGCTTTGATAGCTATCACAAGGATGCAAACAACATTTACCGCCTTACTACTAACCTTAAATCATTAGGATGGATATGGGAAACAACTCCATTGTTGCTTGCTGATGCGGCAAAAAAAGACGTGCCTGAAATTGAAAAAATTGCCAGGTTACATGCAGGCGATATGCCGGTTTTTAATAACAACAATAATCTTTCTTACGAAAAAAATTGTGCTTATGTGGATGATGATTGGTTCAATATTTTCCATTACGATTTTATTGCAGGAAACGCTGCTGCATTCACGAAGGATGCGAATAGTATAATACTCACAGCTTCGGCAGCCAGGAAATATTTTGGCGGCCGCGATGCGCTTGGAAGTGTTATTCATGCTGATAGTATGAATTATGTGGTGAAGGCAATTATTAAAGATGCACCTGCCAATTCAAGTTTTCAATATTCGGTATTTATACCACTCTCGAACCTGTTATTAAATGCAACTAGAAAAGCAAATGATGAAAACTGGAGCAATGCGAATTATATAACATTTATTGAATTGAGGCCTGGAGCAATTGCAACCGTTGTTTCAAAAAAAATAACATCAGCACTGCAAAAAAATAGCGGCGACAATGAATCAACTATTTCGTTGGAACCTCTAAAAGATATGCATTTTGAAACGGATCTGCAGTCTTCATCTTTTGTAAGCGGAAATAAAAGCACTGTTTATATTTTTTCTGTATTGGGTATTTTATTATTGCTGATTGCTTGCATTAACTACGTAAACCTAACCACTGCAAAAGCAAGCCTGCGTGCAAAAGAAGTGAGCGTAAGAAAAATTATTGGCGCCAGCAGGTTTCATTTGTTTAACCAGTTTCTTACTGAAGCCTTGCTGGTAAGTTGTATTGCTTTAATTACAACCCTGGCATTGATCCATTTTTGTTTGCCTGCTTTCAATTCACTTACCAATGAAAATTTTCAATTGCCGCTTACTTCAGCAAGTCTTTGGAAAGTTGTAGGGGCCACATTGTTTACTGCATTTATATTGAACAGCATTTATCCCGCTATAGTATTATCCTCTTTTAAGCCATTAAATGTGTTCAGGGGGTTTACCATTCTTAAATTAAAAGATAGCTACCTGCGAAAAGGCCTGGTCACTCTCCAGTTTACAATCTCTGTGATGCTGATTGCAGGAACGATCGTGATATATAAACAGATGCAATTCATTCAACAGACAAATCCCGGTTATAATAAATCGCAGGTGCTGATTACGCATCTGCCACCCGGTATTGATTTTAATAAAAAGAATCAAATAGCTGATGAAATAAAACAGGACCTGCTAACGCAAAGCAGCATACAAAATGTATCTATGACCAATCAATCTATTGTAAACATCGGCAGTTACTCTACCGGTAGTGCAGATTGGACCGGGCGTGATACTACTTTCAATCCAAAGATTGCGCAGCTTTCCACCGATGCTGATTTTGCCAATACTATGCAACTGCAAATGAAAGAAGGAAGATGGTTTCAGGATGGAAATGAGGCGGATAAAAATAATGTTGTGTTGAATGAAGAGGCGATAAAAGAATTAAAAATTCACCAGCCTTATATCGGGCAAAGATTTACCTGGAAAGGCAAAACAGGACAGATTATCGGCATTGTAAAAGATTTTAAATTTCACAGTATGCACGATAAAACCGGCCCGCTGGTTGCCTTCCAGGATGCAAACTGGTACAGCACTTTTATGATTCGCGTTGCACCAAACAATGCCTCGCCATCTATAGCGGCCTTAGCTAAAACATGGAAGAAATTTTTACCAGGGAGCCCGCTTGAATATAGTTTTTTGGATGATACATTTAATGAACTATACAAGGAGGATCAACAGGCTTCTACACTAATGCTGGCATTTGCAATTATTGCGGTAGCTATATCCTGTCTTGGCCTATTTGGCCTGGCAACATTTACCGCAGAAAAACGTGCAAAAGAAATTGGTATAAGAAAAGTGCTTGGCGCAACTGTTGCAGGCATCGCACAACTACTAACAAAAGATTTTTTAAAACTCGTAATCATTGCAATCATTATCGCATCGCCGGTAGCATGGTTTGCTATGGATAAATGGTTGCAGGATTTTGCCTATAGAATAAATATCCGTTGGTGGATGCTTGTTGCTGCAGGTTTGTTTGCAATGACAATTGCTGTGCTCACTATTAGTTTTCAATCAATAAAAGCGGCGATAGCAAACCCTGTGAAAAGTTTAAGAACGGAGTGACCCTAACTCCTAAAAGGGAACGAACAACCAAAACTAATAGGGGTTTAAAGATTACAATTAAACCAGGTAATCATGAAAATCATTTTATCTCCAAAGGAGTCTTTCGGACATAACAAATCCTGGTTCAAACAAAAA
>JALYYM010000388.1 GCA_030946565.1 Bacteroidota bacterium
GGCACTGTGTGGTTTCCACCGCCTGATGCATTGAATTTATAAACTGCCCGTCCATCAGCATCAAGTGATTGACCTGCGCCATTTATAGAAATAGTTGGTTGAGCAGCTTTACTGTATGCACCTACACCTGCAGTGATTTGAATTTCCTGGCCGGGCATTACATAATTGGAGCTTTGTCCTACTAATGCAGCAAACTGATCATAAATGACTTTTACCGCACCGATTTGACTATGGCAATAGGTTACGATCTCACTTTCTGCGTTCTTAATGTTATTCTGAAACTTACTAAGTATAGTCAATGCAGCAATAGTAGGAGTCATGTGAAAAAAAGATTGTGTAAAATCTTTCTTAGTTCCATCTAAAGCCGGAGGCGGAACAGTATTTACAGGAAAAGTTTTTTCAAATTCTTTTCTAATAGCAGGATCAATGTCGAGCATCTGCTTTTTATATTGTTCTAATCTTGCTTGCAGTTCTTTTCCTTTTCCATTTGTTTCGAATAATCTTGTCGAAGCATCCAAGTTATCCATCCTGTAATCTTCTACACTATCTTTCTTTACTTTATCCCATTTCTTTTTAAGGTCGGCTCCTTTTTTAAGATCTAACTTTAAGCTTTCAACATAATCATTTATAGAATTAGAAAGGTTTTTGGCTGTAATTGCTTTAGGTTCCCATATTAAAGCTTTCTCACGGGATGTATTATCCTTTAGCTTATCCTCGAGAGATTTGTATAAGGTTGCATTTGAAGTTGAAATATTCTCATTGGAAGTTATTAAACTTTGATTTACTACTTGAAATGCATTGATTACCTCATTGGATACATTCAAGGCTAATATAGCGGTAAGTACCAGGTACATGATGTTGATCATCTTCTGCCGCGGTTCTCTGGGTAAGGCCATGATATTATTTTTTCTGTGTTAGTTAGTGAGATTGGATTTTAAATTTATTATTGTCTTCCCTGCATTGCGCTAAGCATATTACCATATACCTGGTTTAATTTACCAAGATTATTTGCTAATGCCCCGATTTGCTTTTTGGCAGCTTCTGCATCATCAACTGTTGACATCATTACTTCACTTGCCTGTGCCATTTTACCATAAAAACTATTCAGGGTTTTCAAATGGTTATTGCTTTCATTAAGCTCAAGCTCATAAATAGTATTTAATGAACCAAGATTTTTTGTAAGTACAGTTACCTGGTCGTGGAAACCTTTAGCGCTGTCAGCAGCATTATTAAAATTACTCATTGTGTTAGCAGAATTTACATACGCATCTTTCATAAGCCCCATTGCGGATGTAGCTTCTTTGGTTTTAGCGGAGAAATCACCTGTTGATTTTACCACATCACCCACTTCGCCTATGTTAGAAACCGTTGTACCTAATTTTTGAAAATTATCGCCTAATCTTTTAAGATTCACTGGGGTGATATCTGCTTCAAGCAGCATCTTATCCATAGAAGCCAAGGCCGGATTTCCTTTTACTACAGCCACTTCTTCTTCTCCCGGTTGTTGATCTTCTTCATGCCTTTTAGGTTTAACCCATTCTATACCTGCATACACAAGGAATATAGCAGTTTCAGTCCACATACCAACAGTCAGCATAGTATCTGCGTAAGACTGGTGAGTTAATTTAGCCCAGGCTGCAAAAATGATTACTGCGGCTCCGGCGCTTACTAATACGTCAATTAGAGTTAAAAAGGTTCTTTTTCTGTGAGGCATGATAATTGAATTTTGATTGTTGTTATTTGTTTAGGTTAATTGGTTTTATTACTCGCTTTATTAAAATACAATGCCCATATTAAAACAATATTAATACAGGCAGTAAGGTGTTTCTAAAAATTTATTCTATGGAATTATAATTTATTTTTTCTTGCTTGCAACAGGTGGTAAGTCAATTACACAACGGAACCCTATGTAAGCTTTAGAAGTATCCTGGTACTCGTAAGATCTTGTACTTGTTTGTAAGAAATAGCCAACATCTTTCCAACTGCCACCGCGAATTACTTTGCGCTTCATGCGGGGAGGGTCCTGATCTTTGGCATTCCAGCGTACATCAGGATTCATATCATGTTGAAAATTATACGAACCTTCATAGTATAATGATGAAGTCCACTCTGCAACATTTCCTGCCATATTATAAAGACCAAAATCATTTGGCCAATAAGCATCAGCACGTACAGTATAAAAACCACCATCTTCGGGATAATTACCACGGCCCGGTTTGAAGTTTGCTAACAAACATCCTTTTTTATTTCTCAAATATGGGCCGCCCCATGGATAAGGAGATTGTGATCTTCCACCTCTTGCAGCGTATTCCCATTGTGCTTCTGTAGGCAAACGGAACGGCGATTCGGTTGACCTGTTTTTATTAATCAAATAAGAATTTAGATATTGGCTTCTCCATTCGCAGAAGGCTGTGGCCTGCTTCCAGGTTACACCTACTACAGGATAATTACCAAAAGCAGGATGGCTGTAATATTGCTTAGCCATCGGTTCATTATATGAATAGGCAAAATCTCTCACCCATGCAAGTGTATCGGGATACACAGGTATATCATAGCGCGAAATAAACTTTCCTCTTGGAACATTTGCATTTTCCCTTTTTGCCGCTTCCTTAAAATCAAAAACCTCTGAATGGTAAAGTATCTTAAGCGGATCAAGTTCTTTCTTACCAAATATCCTATTGTCCGGGGTAACGATCATAGCATCTATTTTTTCCATAGTTGCCTTGTCGCTCCACTTTATTATTGAAGCTTTTTTCCAGTCAATATATTCATTGCCATCTGACCCCTGCTTTACATAGCCTAATAACTTAGCGGCGATTGAATCCCTTACCCAATTAGTGAATTGACGGTATTCATTATTGGTTATTTCAGTGGCGTCCATCCAGAAGCCACTAATAGAAACTTGTTTGTTCCTGGCTGTAAACGCATAGTTTATGTCTTCATCACTCGGCCCCATGTGAAAGGTACCTGGTGGAATGTATACCATTCCCGGAGGCTTAGGTAAGGAATACCGGGCGCTTGGCGCAACACCTATAAGCTGGCCATAATCATTTTTAGGCCCTTTTGATTTTCCGGATTTACTGCAGCCGGTGACAGCGAAGGCGGCAAATGCAGCGAGAGAAATGAACAACTTGTTCTTCATTTTTTTTTTGTTGAGGGTAAGGGCAAATGTAATAATTAATTTGAATTAAAATACTTATCCGGCATTACCAAAATCTTTAATTTGTTTTTTTAAATAAAAATCTGGCAATTAAGAATTATAAACGGAGAAATATTTCAATTATTGTAAAAAATGTTCAAATAGTATTTTGAAGTTCTGTAATGGATTACTAAAGGGTTTGAAAGGATAATGAAGCTACGATAAAACATGATATAAAGTTTATTTTGTGAAGAAGAATTTTTAAAAAAATTCGTTAAAGCTGTTGGCATACGTAATCGCAACCTTTCGATAAAAAAATGGTTTCAGAATTCCTCAGTATTTAGATAGTCATTTTGCGATGGAAGCTCAATACACCCTGTGTCGAAATGCACAGATTTTGCAGAGCACTTATCTCTTAAAAATTCAAATGATTGGCGGCAGCATACTGAAAAATAATAAATAAGGAATAACAAGAAAATTGAATTTTACAGAACAGTTCTGTGACTGGAATGGGTTTCTTATATTAAGATCAAAGAGAAATATTATAAAGTTGTAAATATAATCCGGGCAAATTTTTAAGTCATAATTTTGCGCTCTTTTATTATGGCAAAAGTGAAGCAGCAGGCTCCGTTGTTAGAGACTGAAGAAGAAAAAATAGAGGTGTATGGGGCAAGAGAACATAATCTCCGGAACATTGATATTTCTATTCCAAAAAATCAACTCGTAGTTATTACAGGTATAAGTGGAAGTGGTAAATCTTCCCTTGCGTTTGATACAATTTACGCGGAGGGGCAGCGTCGTTATATGGAAAGCTTTTCTGCTTATGCCCGCCAGTTTATGGGAGATATGGAAAGGCCTGACGTTGATAAAATAACCGGTCTTTCACCGGTAATCTCAATCGAGCAGAAAACAACCAACAAAAATCCACGAAGTACCGTTGGCACTGTTACAGAAGTTTACGATTTTTTGCGCCTGTTATATGCAAGGATAGGAGAAGCTTATAGCTACAATACAGGAAAAAAGATGGTAAAATGGAGCGAGGAAGAAATATTGGAAAATATTTTATCCCGCTTTAACAACCGAAAAATAAGTATTCTTTCCCCGTTAGTCAGGGGGCGCAAAGGCCATTACCGTGAGCTTTTTGAAGATGTGAGAAAAAAAGGCTTTTTAAAAGTGCGGGTTGATGGAGAAATAAAAGATCTCGTTCCAAAAATGCAGGTTGACCGGTATAAAATTCACGATATAGAATTAGTGGTTGACAGGCTGCAAGTTTCAGGAGAACATAAATTGCGATTAGGACAAAGTGTTCAAAAAGCTTTGCAGCTTGGAAACGGATTGCTCTTTTTATTGTTGAATGATAACAATGAGCAAATACAATATAGCCGTCAACTAATGTGTGAAGATACCGGCATCAGCTATGAAGAACCTTCGCCGAATACTTTTTCTTTTAATTCTCCTTACGGCGCTTGCCCGGTATGCAAAGGGCTTGGTAATGTTTACCAGGTTGATCTGGATGCAATAATTCCTGATCATAAATTAAGCATTAATGACGGGGCAATCGCCCCCCTTGGCGAGGAAAGGGAAGCGTATGTGTTTAAGCAAGTGCAGGCTATTGCAAGGAAAATGAAATTCAGCCTTGATAAGCCGGTGGCAGATTTACCTAAGAAAGTAATCAATGTGTTGCTTTATGGAAAAGAAGAAATTAGCTCTGATAACGGTGAAGGCTACCTGCAGATGAATGATGATGCTGTTGACGTTTTGGAAAATAATTCTTATCCTGAAGGTGAATATGAGGGCATCATAAATATGATACGCCGCTGGTTCAGTTCTTCTTCTACAACTGATTCCCTAAGAGCCTGGGTCGAAAAATTTATGCAACTAAAAGTTTGCAATGCGTGCGGTGGAAAAAGATTAAAAAAAGAAAGCCTTTGGTTTAAGGTAGATGAAAAAGATATCGCCGATTTGAGCGATTTCGACCTGGATAAATTATTACTCTGGTTTGATGGAATAGAAGACAGGTTAAGTGATCGCCAGAAGGTGATCGCAAAAGATATTTTAAAAGAGATAAGGGAGCGGGTTGGATTTTTATTGAATGTGGGTTTAACCTATCTTACTTTAAGCCGTCCGTCAAAAAGCCTGAGTGGCGGCGAGTCTCAACGCATAAGGCTTGCTACGCAAATAGGTTCGCAACTCCAGGGAATTACTTATATTTTGGATGAGCCAAGCATCGGCCTGCACCAAAGAGATAATCACCAGTTAATAGGAGCGCTTAAAAATCTGCGGGACATTGGTAACAGCGTACTGGTGGTAGAGCATGATAAAGACATAATGCTTGCTGCAGATTACCTGATTGATATAGGCCCTATGGCCGGTAAGCACGGCGGCCAGGTGGTGGCAAGTGGAATACCAAAAGATCTCCTGAAGCTTGATACGCTTACTTCGGCTTACTTAAATGGTAAAAAACAAATCGCCGTTCCGGAGCAGAGAAGAAAGGGAAATGGTCAAAAGCTTGTTTTAAAAGGGGCATCGGGCAATAATTTAAAAAACGTAAATGTTTCATTTCCTCTTGGCCAATTCATTTGTGTTACAGGTGTAAGTGGTAGCGGAAAATCAACTTTAATAAACGAAACACTTTACCCTATCTTAAGTATTCATGCTTACAAAAGCAAGATGATACCCTTGCCCTATAAAAGTGTAAAAGGGCTTGAATATATTGATAAAGTAGTTGAGATAGACCAATCACCAATTGGTAGAACACCACGAAGCAACCCTGCCACTTACTGCGGCTTTTTTACAGACATACGCACATTATTTGCCGAAGTGCCGGAGGCAAAAATAAGGGGCTATAAACCCGGCCGTTTTTCATTCAATGTAAAAAGCGGGAGGTGTGATGTATGCGAAGGCGGCGGAATGCGGGTGATAGAAATGAATTTTCTGCCGGATGTATATGTTCATTGTGAAAAGTGCAATGGTAAAAGATATAACCGCGAAACACTGGAGATACGGTACAAGGGAAAATCCATTAGTGATGTGCTGGAAATGACAGTTGATGAAGCTGTAGAATTTTTTCAAAATGTTCCTTATATCTACCGCAAAATAAAAGTGCTGCAGGAAGTAGGGCTTGGTTATATCACGCTTGGCCAAAGCGCTGTTACATTGAGCGGGGGAGAAGCCCAGCGTGTAAAGCTATCTACTGAACTGAGCAAACGCGATACCGGCAAAACTTTTTACATACTTGATGAACCCACCACAGGTTTACACTTTCAGGATATACAACACCTGGCAGATGTATTGAACAGGCTCGTTGACCGCGGAAACACTGTTTTAGTAATCGAGCATAATATGGACATTATCAAAATAGCCGATCACATAATTGATCTTGGGCCTGAAGGCGGCGGGGGTGGCGGCAGGATATTGTTTGAAGGCTTACCTGAACAATTGGCTGAAAATAAAGAAAGCTTTACCGCCACGTTTTTAAAAGAAGAACTTGAAAACTTTATAAAATTAAAAAAAGGCAAAGCATAGTAACAAAGTTAAAAATTTGTGGTTTCAGGGGCGCACGTCACTTATGAATAAGCATCGTTTTCCGGGCTAAACTTTTATTATATACTTTGCCTGTGTTCAGAGGCGAATTTGAAAAATATTTTTCTAAAACCTTGCAGGGCACTTCATGTGGCTTGCTACATTTCTGCTGTAAATATTGTTGAATATCGGTCCTATTCTCACGGCGAATTTCATGAAGACAGTGAAATACGCGTCATTCTGATTTGGATTTCCCCGTTGAATTCCCGGTTGATTTCTCGATAAACCCGGATTCACAATTGCAAACACTTTATCATAAATCTGCCGTGCAATGGCTGCTTTTGCAGGCGTTAAATATTTATCGAAATTTGTAGGATCAATATATTCAGTGCTCACATCATCTATATAATCTGTAAATGTTTTTCTATGCAAAACTTCAAAGCTCAGGTTCACCCTGTCCGATAAAAAATATTTAAAACCAAGGCCCATCGGAATATTTACCTGGGTAAGTGAATAGTTTTTTCTATTCGGGTATTCCGCAAAGCCTTCACCTTCTGTATGAAGAGAATGAAGGTCGTACCATGTTTTACCACCATTAATATTGTGTAATGATCCTTCCGGCCTGAAATGAAAAACCCCTATTCCCAATACTCCGTAAGGCCTTAACCTGGGCTTGTAATCTTCCTGGTTATTATTTAATAACATTAAAGGAAATATTTCTGCCGCTACATACGCTTCTGATATATTAGATCTGAAATCAAGATTACGTTGCTTTCTGTATAATTCATTTACCCCTTTGGTATTAATTATTTTATCCTGCCCTTCCAACTTCCCGATCTCAGCAGCAGCCCGCACCCCCAGCCATTCGTTTGGATACACGGTTACGAAAACACCCTTCATTACTTTGGTTAAAGAAAGATTCACATCTTTCACAAACGTGGTTCCTTTGCCGCGGTTACCACCTAAATCGCCAAGGAAAAATGAAGGCCCTATATTGAGGCCTACTTCTACTCTTGTTTTTTCTGTACCAACAGTTATAGACTGGGAAATGCTCCTGGAAGAAATTAAAAAGCTAAGTGTTAATAATATGAAACACGCAAGCCTATCAGGGGGTAGACGTTTTTTCACAGATGGGTACGATTTTATTTTTTTACAATGGGTACCGGTATTGTTTTTAAATAGTTTTCACCGGTACAGACTATAACGGCATGCATTATTCTTTATTGCATTTCGCAGCGTTATCCAGTTTTTTCCATTGTAATATGGGGGATGCCGTCTTCGAGATATACTTCTCCATTTTGTATAAATGAAAAGGCTTCGTAGAATTTTTTCAAATATAGTTGGGCGCCGATAAGCACGGTCCCGTCGCCAAACAGGCGATATAACTGTTCGAGGGATTTTGTCATTAATTGTTTCCCAAGTTGCTGTCCCCTTGCTGAAGGAGAAGTAACAACTCTGCCAATTGAAGCCGCATTCGGATAC
Source organism: Bacteroidota bacterium (assembly GCA_030946565.1). The sequence goes on from JALYYM010000388.1 coordinate 8,144, forward strand.
GAAAGACCGGGCGGCAAAATGCGTGTGTAGGCTTTTAATTCTCCATCATGCCACCCACAGAGATGATAAGATGCCGCGTCTTTTCCATCACAATCCTGGTACGGGCAATTCTGTTCAACTACAAAAACTTCATTTCTTAGGTGCAAAATTTTATACAACTCTTCAACCGTAAGTTCATTAAATTTTTTGCATTGCCATTGGATCATGTTACTTGATGCTTGATACTTGATTCTCGATACTTACTACTTACTACTTACTACATCTCAATACCCATACTTTTCCTTCCATCTTTCTTTCAAAAATTTTCTCAGTTCTTCTTCCCTTGCATTTTTACCCGGATTATATAACACAGTATTTTTTATTTCATCA
>JALYYM010000401.1 GCA_030946565.1 Bacteroidota bacterium
TGGTAACCGGCGTAGGCCAGTCTTTGAACACTTTTTGCGAAGCCGCAGCATCAACCGTCACATTGAATTCATAACCGCTTTTTCCATCTTTATCTATCCGTGCCGCCATAGAAACCAATTGCATCACTTTCTTTTTCACCAATGCCGGGCCATCAAGTTTTGAATATTCATCTGCCGTTGAATAAAGCAGGCCGGCTAAGTTGGTAAAGAAGCCGACGCTTACAATGGTTACACTTTTATCAGGTTGCGCCGACAATATTTTCCGGTACAATTTTACTGCATCCATGGCTTCATCATTTGCTTGCAATGCATGCGGGTATTTCGCAATAATTGCCTGTGCCCATTGCTGTGAGCAATCTTTATTGGGCAAGGTATTTTTAGTAATGCCGATTGGGATACCGGGCCTGTTGAAGTAAGTATTTAGCACGCTTAAGGTTGGCGCTGTTGTTTCAACTGCATTGCATGAAATGGTCGCCAGAATTTTAGCTTCGCCCATATCTGCAAAGGCATGCAACAAGGCCATTGCACCCACGTCGTCATAGTCGGGCGCAATATCTGTATCGAAAATAATAGGAACAGGTTTTTGTGTTTGCGCAGCAAGAGTATAGCAAGCAAAAAGAAAAATGATCACTAATATTTTTTTCATGCACTAGGTTTTATTGATGAATGGGCAATGGTGAATACCGGCTGTCCGGTGTTCAGTGCTTTGTTTGCAATTAAAGATATTTAATTTTTACCCTTGGTTCAATGATGCCAACCATATAAGAAGTATATCCGGGGTTCAATAGTTAGCAATTTCGCCGGTTAGAAAATAAAAAATGCAAATAATAATTGGCCCGTGCCGGCTATTTATTAAGTTTATATTTGCAAAAAGGGACGAAGAGCGTCCCTTTAATAAAACAAACACTTAAATGCCAGTAAAATACGGTTATTTAGAAGAGTTTATAATGAGACTTCGCTCTAATGGAAGATACGCATTTTCACTACCGGAAGTCCGAAATCAGTTTGAACAATCGGATGAAGCCATTAAGAAGGCGATCCAAAGGCTAAAGAAGAAAAAAGAGATTGCTTTGATAAGGAACGAATTCTATGTAATAATCACACCGGAATATCGAAGTAAAGGCATTCTTCCTCCATCGTTGTTTATTGCAGAACTAATGAAATTTTTGGGTAAAGGTTATTATGTGGGTCTATTAAATGCAGCTTCTTATTATGGAGCCGCCCATCAACAACCACAATCTTTCTCAGTAATGACAATGAAGCCAGGTTTAAGGAATATTAACAACTACAACCTGAAAATAAACTTTTACATAAAAAAAGAATGGGCCGACGATGATATACTACAAAAAAAGGTTGATACAGGGTATATAAATGTTTCATCGCCGGAATTAACGGCACTCGATCTGGTAAGTTATTTTGACAAGGCTGGTGGATTAAATAGGGTTGCTACTGTAATAGCAGAACTTGGCGAAAGCATGGGGGCTGATAAGCTACTCGATCTCGCTAAACGGTATTCGCCTATAACTTCAGTACAGCGCTTAGGCTTTTTACTTGACGTAATTTTAAACATGCAGGGATTAAGTGATCCAATAAAGGATTACTTAAAAACAGTGAATTATTTCCCTGTATTATTAAGGCCACAAAAAGAAAAACCTAAGATGATAACCGGCAATGGCTGGAAGGTTGTGCCAAATTTAGAAATAGAAACAGATTTATGATTCCACAGGCACATATAACAGCATGGCGTAAAAAAGCTCCCTGGCAGGAAGACTTCCAGGTAGAACAGGATCTGGTGATTCATCGGGCTCTAATGGAAATATATAGTGATCAATATTTAAAAGAAAGATTAGCTTTTAGAGGCGGAACTGCTTTGCACAAATTGTATCTATTCCCGGCGACAAGATATTCTGAAGACATAGATTTAGTACAAATTACAGCAGAGCCTTTCGGACCAATAATGGATCAACTCCGCGTGGTGTTATCTTTTTTAGGAGACAAACCAATTCGTAAACAAAAACAACATAACAACACATTGATTTATCGTTTCGATTCAGAAGGTGGAATTCCGTTGAGATTAAAAGTCGAAGTTAATTGCCGGGAGCATCATACCATTTTTGGTGTTCAAGATGTAAAATATGATATGCAATCTGAATGGCATACTGAAGAGGTTTTAATAGCTACCTATGATTTAGCCGAATTATTAGGAACAAAAATGCGGGCGCTATATCAAAGGCGAAAAGGAAGGGATCTTTTTGATATATGGTTTGCCTTAACACAAAGTGATGTGGATACAGATAAAATTCTTAAAGCATGGAAATTTTACATGAAAGAAGAAGATAATAGTGTCACACAAAAGGAATTTCTGGAAAATATGGAAAAGAAAATGTTGGATCAGGATTTCTTAAGTGATATGGAAGGTTTACTCCGGCCCGGTTTACAATACAATATCGAAAATGCATACCGGTTTGTAAAAAAAGAGTTGTTGGAAAAAATTTAATAACAGTGTTAAGTTCAACATCATGCTCACTGGATCGCATCCTTTTGTATCTTCTCATCATATTGCTTCTGCAAATCATTTAATTCCGCATCATAACCCAACTGGTCAATAAAAGCCGCAGGATTATAAGCATCGCCGGGCTTGTGTTTTTCATGCAGGTTAAATTGACTGGCATGTGCTGCAAGCCAAATATCAAAAGATATATTTTTCATTGCCTTTAACGTGTAC
>JALYYM010000408.1 GCA_030946565.1 Bacteroidota bacterium
AGATTGTAATCGAGATCATTGGTAAATAATGTTCCTTTTTTATCGGTAAGCTTTACATCTCTTTTCAGGTAAGCAGTTTTTTCCGTTCCAATATATTTAAGGTATTGCCCATAGGTTTGCACACTATCTGCCTGGTTAATATGAACATGCCCAAATGCTTCAATCACGTGCGTTGTAGGATTGATGACGGCGCTATCGCTGGAGAATGTAGTAGTACCCTGCTTTATAACCGCTCCACCCGCTATGGTTTGTAAAGTAGTAAGCGAATCAAGTTGGATAGTCCGCATACTTGGCCCGCGTATAATTTCGAATTCCTTTATTGTATCATGATTTGAAGGAGGCGTTACCTGTGCGTATGAACTAACACTAACGGATAAAAAAATGAAGAGGTATAAAAATTTATTCAGCGGTCGCATCACTTTAGTTAACCACTTTTAGGGTATCATCTATCAACGGAGCAGTAATATAATTTCCCTTATCTTTTTTACTGAATACTGAAATATTTACATACCGTTTTGGATGAACTCTTATATCATCTAAAAGAATATTTATTTTATTAGAAGTTGATTGCAGGTTATTATACAATGCCTTGTCATTTAGTAGCAGCCCAAGGGAACCGTCTTTGCTATTGATTTTTTCTGATCCCTTTTTAAAATTGCCGACCGCTACATTGAGCGTATCAAGTGTTTTGCTTAAGTCTATACTGGCAAACTTAGCAGAAGCTTTTTGTGCGTTTGAAAGTATATCGTTGAGCTTCTGATTATTTGAATTTAGATTGGTGGTAAAAGTATTTACGTTGTCAAGAGAGTGTGCAAGCGCACCTGTTTGCACATTCATTAATTCCTGCAGCGACACTGCAGTATAGGCAAATGATCTGGTTGTTTTATCCAGATTTTCGATAATTCCTTTTATATTATTTTTTGTATTCGGGTCAAATACACCAGTAACAATATGCAGGACTGAATCCAGGGACTTTACAGCATTCCTTACTTCATACAGAACAGGGTTTATTATTTTTAAAGCCTCATCAAAAGCTCCACCGCTAAGAGAAGTAATAAGCGTATCGCCATCTTTGAGAAAAGTAGTTGCATTGCCCAATTGAATTTCCATCACCGGATTTCCCAAAAGGTTTGGATTAATAACCGCCAGTGAATTAGCAGGAATATTTACATCTTTAGTAAGAGTAACTGTAACAACAATTTCCTTCATGTCTTTGCCACCATCAAGGTTAGCGATGGTACCAACTTGTAAACCATTAATTATAACTTGATTGGATTTATTAAGGCTTTGTACATTTTGATAAACAGCATATAAATGCTTTTCTTTTTTGAAAATACTTTTACCTTTGAGATAATTGAAACCCAGCACCAGTATAGCAACTCCCACAACTGCAAGCACGCCTATTTTCGTTTCGTTATTGATTTTCATTTTTTTTAAGTTGATATTAATCTTATGAATTCATTGGTTTTATAAAAAATGGAATCACGAAAATAGTAAATCTTTATGGGCATATCCGAAACCGGATAATATATGAATATTGCAGAATAAAGAAACTGAAGTGAGCCATCACATTTTTAGAACCTCTCCCGGATTATTTTTGAGAGGTTACGGCCTGGGTGTTTCCGCCGGATTCTACCTGGGTTTTATATTTTATAATGGCGCGGGTAATAGCCTCTGCTATTTCCTGCTGGCCTTTTTCACTATTTAAATATCTTTCATCATCATAGTTGGCAATAAAACCGGTCTCTATCAAAACGGCTGGCATTTGAGTTGCCTGGAGCACCCAAAGGCCTATCTGGCGTTGCCATACACCTAAATTATTTCTCCCCGTTGCTTCCACTTCTTCCTGCACATTAGTTGCCAATTGGTAACTTCTCTTAAAATAATTTTGTGTGTATAAAAGAGCGCTGGCCTTCCACTCGGGGCTATCGTAGTTTATGTCTGCAGTACTATCATTACCACTTGTTTCAAACTGCATATCACTTTCTTCCAGCGCTTTTATTTTAGCACCTGTTTTATGCGCCGCAAGAATAAGTGTGCTTGTTCCCTTTCGTGTAGTAGGTATTTTAAAGTATTGACGAATGGGCACCTCGCGTGTATGCGGCGTTACAATCTTCTTTCTTTTTTTTCCCTTACCCACATATTTTACAGTTGTATATCTTTCTTCCCGGTAACCTAAGATGCGGGAGCCTGTTTTTAAATCTACGGCGTCGGCATGAATACATACAAACAGATCGCCATGGTTATCATTAGCAAACTTTGCTTTTTCTCTTACCGAATTGAATACGTCTGTGGTGCGGGTGGGGATGATATTCGCGTCGGGTAATTGCTTCTTAAGTTCCGCCACAAGCTTCATGGAAATTGCGAGCGTAATATTTTTTTCGAGTGACCCTAATGTACCTTCATACTCGCCGCGGGCTCCGGCATCTGCGCCGCCATGACCGGGATCTACTATGATTGTTTTGATTTTTTTTCCCTGCGCATTTGTGACAATGCTACTCAATATCAACAGAGCAGAAAATAAAAAATAGAGGAAGCGATTTGAGAAAAATGGAAATACTTTATTCAAATTGAACATCTTGCTAAATTATTTTAATTAGGTACGAAATTTCATTAAGTTAATCTTCACAAAACCTTAATTGAAATCTGTCTATTTTTGTTGGCTACTGCTATGAACATGATAAACAAAGTTAGCTTAAAAACTATATTGGCCTTAGCTTCCACAGCAGCAGTATTTATACAGACGGTTCAAAGTAGGGATAAAGATTTTTTTGGCAACCCTTTTCACACATTTTTAACTTCAACCGCTGATACGCTTCCTCCACAAAAGCAAATTATCAAAAAAGAAAAACCTCATTCACCCGGCGTTGATACTTTACCCTTAAAGTCTATAACGGCTATTGATACTATTTCTTTAAAAAGAAAAGATTCTTCGTCTGTGAATGATACGTCTTCATTAACCCAAAGCACGGATACTTTATTGTATAAAGAATCAAAAAATGCTATCGAAGCGATTGTTGATTATACAGCAGAGGATTCTATGGTGCTTGATGTGCCGGGAAAAATCATTACGCTTTATGGGAAGAAAGCAACGACTAATTATAAAGACAATGACCTTAGTGCTCCTGTAATTTCTTTCGACCAGGCTTCGGGAGATATTATCGCTTCTATTAAACGGGACAGCGCCGGCAAGGTGATATCAATGCCTACATACAAGCAGTCTGACTTTCTTTCTCAAAGTGATTCCATTCGCTTTAATATGAAAAGCGGTAAGGGGCTTACAAAGAGTACCTACACACAGCAGGGCGAAATGTATGTGTATGGGGATGTGATAAAAAAGATTGACAACAATGTTTTTTATGCTTTGCGGGGAAGGTTCACCACCTGCGATCTTGATACGCCGCATTTTGCTTTTATTAGTAATAAAATAAAATTTATAAATAATAAGGTAGCCATCACAGGGCCGGTGCATCCTGAGTTTGAGGGCGTGCCTATTCCGATCTATCTTCCCTTTGGTATATACCCCTTGAGCCAGGGAAGGCATTCCGGTTTTCTTCCTCCTAATTTTACAGCCAATGAACAGCGCGGCCTTGGGCTTGAAGGATTGGGATATTATAAAGTTATCAGCGATTACTGGGATGTAATTTTCAGGGCAAATGTGTATTCGTATGGTGGATGGACGATGAATGTGAATCCACATTACACTAAAAAATACAGGTACACGGGAAGCATTGCTTTTGATGTTCAAAATTTTAAATCAAATTTCAAAGGGGATCCGGATTATTCGGTAAACAGGAGCTATCACATAGCCTGGAGCCACTCCACAGACAGTAAATCAAGGCCAGGGGTCACTTTCAGCGCCAATGTAAATGCCGGCAGCAGCAGCTATAATGCTTATGTGCCGGACAGGCCCGTACTGAACTTTCAAAACCAACTTAGCTCTTCTATTGCTTATTCAAAAACATGGAAAGATAAACCCTATAACCTAACCATTACTGCTAATCATAACCAGAATACCAATTTAAAAATCATTAACGTAAACCTGCCGGATGTGGGCTTTAACGTACAAACGATTTATCCTTTCAGGAAAAAAGAATATGTGGGTACGCCAAAGTGGTATGAAAATTTAGGGATTGCCTACAACGGAAATGCAAAAAGCCTTTTCTCTTTTTATGATACGCTGGGGCATATATTTAAACAAATTGCAGATACTTTGCAGTTTGGTGCACATCACTCCGTTCCTATATCTCTATCGCTTCCGCAGATGGGTGCATTTCAGGTAGCCCCTTCCGTTAGTTATGATGAAACATGGTACCAAACCAAAGTTTTCAGGAGGTGGGATGCCACAAAGAAAAAGATGGATACTACAGTAAGCAAAGGATTCTATACAGCGAGGCAAATGTCATTTGGCCTGGGTATTTCGACAAGAATTTTTGGATTAATAACTGCCAAAAACAAGGATGCGAAAATACAGGCCATCCGCCACGAGATACGGCCGACGTTTGGATTTTCCTATAAGCCTGATTTCAATAAAAATAATTTCTATTTCACGCAGGTGGATACTACCGGCAGGAAAGCGCAATTCTCCGTATTTGAACAAAATGTTTTCAGCGGATATTCGCCCGGCAGGTTCGGCGGCTTAACATTTGGTATTGATAACAACCTTTCTATGAAGGTGCGCAATAAAAAAGATACCGGAGAGAATGCCTTAAAAAAAGTGACGTTGATTGATGGCTTCAGTATCAACACCAGTTACAACTTTTTTCTTGATTCATTCCAGCTAAGCCCCCTGGTGGTATCGGCGAGGAGTAACTTGTTTGATAAAATAAATATCACCGCTGGCGCCGTGCTCGATCCTTACCAGGTAAATGCGAGAGGCCAGCGGGTGAATAATTTGCTTTGGCAGCGAAATGCTTTTTCATTGGGGCGATTGGTAAGTGGAAACGTTTCTATGTCAAGCAATTTCCGCGGTGGCGATAAAAAGCCCAGCGCAGAATCGCAAACAGCACAGGAGAAAAATGATTTCCTGCGAAATAATAATTATACGGAAGATGAATATAATAATGAATTGGCCTATATCACCAATAACCCCGGCCAGTTTGCAGACTTCAGCATTCCCTGGTCGGTAAACCTTACTTATTCATTAAGCTTTTCAAAAATCTTTGTGGCCAACCAGGGCTTTCGTTCGGACTACACACAGATCACTTCCTTTGGAGGCACGCTTGCCTTAACGTCAAAGTGGCAAATGGGCATTAATGGCTATTACAATATTTCGCAGGGAGAGCTAAACCAGTTGTCAGTTTCCATCTCCCGCGACATGCATTGCTGGCAAATGGCAATCGCTCTTTCCCCGGTTGGCCGGTATCGTTCCTTTAGCATAAACATCAGTCCTAAGTCGGCGCTTTTGAAAGATATAAAGGTGAACAGGACGAGATATTCTTATGAGTAAATAGTTTTTCTTAATTCCATATTTCATTCATCTCTGTCAATACAATTGGTTTACCGTCAGTAACCACAATCGTATGTTCGTGTTGTGCCATGAAACCGCCCTTGTTTCCAACCATTGTCCAACCATCTTTTAAAGTTTCTGTGTAGGTGGAAGTCGTGGTAATGAATGTTTCAATGGCAACCACAGAATTTTTCTTAAACCTGGTAAGATTCGATCTATCCCTGAAATTGGCTATTTCGTGCGGTTCTTCGTGGAGGCTTCTTCCTATTCCGTGCCCTGTCAAATTTTTGATCACTTTGTAACCTCTTTTC
>JALYYM010000410.1 GCA_030946565.1 Bacteroidota bacterium
GCGGCAAATCTTTACAAGAAAAATGATTTGATCTTTCTTTCTAAATTGTTAGATGAATGAGATCATCACGGAGTTAACTTTCACCTTTAACCAACCGGACAAATTTTAAAAATGCTTTTCAGAAATCTCCTATTTTTTGTAGGCTTTCTTGGCCTGTGTTCCTGCAAGGACTTCGGTCAAACAAGATTTCAAAAAATCAAATGGATGGAGAAGGACGATATAGAGTTTCCTTATAGAAAAAAAATGCTCAATGACTTAATAACTAATTACAAATTGGCAGGGCGTAAAAAAGATGAAATTATTAATCTGCTTGGCGAACCAAATTATTCAGACAGTAACTCATTCGCGTACAAGATTATTGAGGATTATGGTTTCGATATAGATCCTGTTTATACAAAAAACCTGGACTTTCAATTTGCGGAAGACAGCACTATAACATCCTTCAAAATTGAAGAGTGGAAAAAGTAAGTAAGGAAGACTATTCTAAATTCCATTGAGTTCTCAAAGCCAAAGTTCATTTGGCTTTATAATTGTTGTAAATTTCAGCCCATAATCATTAATCTTATTCAATTATCATTTATCATGAAATCTCCATTTTCAACATTAAGGAAGTCATTTTATTTCATCATGATTTCAATTAGCTTTTGTATTGTCTATAGCTGTAATAGCGGCAATAACGAAAAGACTATAAAAACCGAAAGCAACACAGATACTACCGCGCAGCAAACAACTGACCTTTACAAAAAATATAATCTTGATAAAGTAACATTGCCGCCGGGCTTTTCTATCAACATTTTTGCGCAGGCGGAAGGCGCAAGAAGTCTTTGTGTTTCTCCCCAGGGCACCATATTCGTAGGCACGCAAAGTGCCGGAAAAGTGTATGCCATGCGTGATGAAAACCATGATGGCAAGGCAGATAAAGTATATGTAATTGCAAAAGATATGGATACGCCTAACGGTGTTGCCTTTAAAGATGGAAGCCTTTACGTAGCAACCGTTTCTACAATATACAGGCTTGATAGCATTGAGTCGCGCCTTGATAACCCGCCTTCGCCTGTGATGGTGTATGATAAATATCCTACTGATAAGCATCATGGCTGGAAGTTTATTGCTTTCGGGCCCGATGGTAAACTCTACGTTCCTGTTGGCGCTCCTTGTAATATTTGTGAGCCTGAAAAACCTATCTATGCCTCCATCACGCGAATAAATCCTGATGGAACCGGCCTTGAAATTTTTGCCAAAGGCATACGAAATTCAGTGGGCTTTGCCTGGCACCCTGTTACAAAAGAACTTTGGTTTACCGATAATGGAAGGGATGATATGGGTGATGATGTTCCCAACGATGAATTGAATAAAGCACCAAAAGCCGGAATGAATTTCGGATATCCTTATTGTCACCAGGGGAATATTCCTGATCCTGTTTTTGGTAAGGGAAAAGATTGCAGCAACTACACGCCGCCTGTAAAATTGATGGGCCCGCACAATGCTGCACTTGGTATGCGTTTCTACACCGGCAGCATGTTTCCGGCAGAATACAAGAATGCAATTTTTGTAGCAAGGCATGGCAGTTGGAACAGGAGCATTCCGGTTGGGTACAATGTGGCTGTTCTAAAAATGGATGCTAATGGGAAGGTTACTGACCCTGTTCCGTTTGCAGATGGATGGCTGCAAAATGAACATAAAGTAAACGGCCGCCCGGTGGACGTTTCATTTTTAGCAGATGGCTCAATGTTGGTAAGCGATGATTACAATGGAATTGTTTATAGAATTAGTTATAAGGCGCCATAAGCGTGCTGGGTACTTATTGTTGGGCTTTCAGCATGGATCTAAATATTTTGTCAAAAAAAAATATTCAATATTCAAATACTCAACATTCAATACCCAATATTCAATATTGAACATTCAATATTCTATACATAAGCGACAGTAAATAAATTTCACTACAAATTTCACTTGTTCATTGATCTTTTTACTGGCATTAATAAAAGTAACTAACAGCTAAAATTTTCATCGGGCAATCAACTGATTAACCAATCAACTAATTTTACTTATCAACCAATCAACCAATCAACCAATCAACCAATCAACCAATCAACCAATTAACCAACAATGCCCGATCACCATCACCACCATAAAGAAGAACACCTCGAAAGTTCCGACCTGATAAGAGACGTAGTGATTGGTATGAGT
>JALYYM010000442.1 GCA_030946565.1 Bacteroidota bacterium
GAATAGCAAAAAACTCTGACGTAATAATTATTGATACTGCTGGAAGGCTCCACAACAAAATTCATTTGATGGATGAGTTAAATAAAATAAAGCGCTCCATTAGCAAGGTATTGCCGGATGCACCGCATGAAGTGTTGTTAGTTCTGGATGGAAGTACGGGTCAAAATGCGCTTGAGCAGGCAAAGCATTTTACTGCCGCAACAGAAGTGACAGCGCTTGCCATCACCAAATTGGATGGAACAGCAAAGGGTGGGGTTGTGCTGGCTATCGCGGATCAGTTTAAAATTCCTGTAAAATTTATTGGAGTGGGAGAGAAGGCAACAGACCTGCTGGTGTTTGATAAAAAAGAATTTGTGGATTCACTTTTTGAAGGAGGTGAAGTAGTTAATTAGTTAAATAGTTAGTTAGTTCATTGGTCAATTAGTCAATTAGTCAATTAGTCAATAGGTCATTGGGTCATTTGGTCAATAGGTTAAATGGTTAATGGGTTAATTTGTTCCAAAGGATTGCAGCCTTTTTAATTCCTGCTAAAAATTCGTGTTATTAAAAATAAATGAGAACAAGATTTAAAAAAGATAAAGTAAACATCATTACGCTGGGTTGCAGCAAAAACCTGGTGGATAGTGAAGTGTTGAGCGGACAGCTTGCTGCGGCCGAGGTAGATGTAATGCACGAAAGTAAAAAGCTCAATCATAATATCGTGGTAATAAATACCTGCGGATTTATAGATAAAGCAAAAGAAGAAAGTATCAATACTATTCTCGAACAGGTTGAATTGAAGAGGCGTGGAAAGCTGGATAAGGTGTACGTTACAGGCTGCCTTAGTGAGCGCTACAAACAAAATCTTGAAAATGAAATTCCTGAGGTGGATGCTTTTTTCGGAACCATGGAATTACCCTTTCTTCTCAAAAAATTTGATATTGATTACAAAGCAGAATTGTTGGGGGAAAGATTACTCAGTACACCTAACCACTATGCGTACCTGAAAATAAGTGAAGGCTGCAATCGCACCTGTGCATTTTGCGCAATCCCTTTAATGCGCGGAAAACATATAAGCCGCACGATAGAATCATTGGTGGATGAAGCTAAAAGATTGGTGGCCGGCGGTGTAAAGGAAATAATGCTTATCGCCCAGGAACTTACTTACTATGGCCTTGATATTTATAAGAAAAGGGAACTCCCCCGGTTGCTGCATGCCTTGGCTGACATTGAAGGACTTCATTGGATAAGGCTTCACTATGCTTATCCTTCTAAATTTCCCATGGATATTATCGATGCTATGAGAGAGCGTGAAAATATTTGCAACTATCTTGATATGCCCTTGCAACATGCCAGCAATAAAATGTTGAAAGCTATGAAAAGGCAAATTACGCGGGAGGAAATCGAAGATATCATTGGTGAGATAAAATATAAAATTCCAGCCATTTGCCTGCGAACTACGCTTATCACGGGCTTTCCCGGCGAGACACAAGATGATGTGGAAGAGTTAAAAAATTTCCTGAGAAAAATTGAATTTGACCGAGTTGGAATTTTCACTTACTCGCATGAAGAAAATACCAGTGCGTATGCATTGGCTGATGATATAACTGAGGAAATAAAAGAACAAAGGGCACAGGAAATTATGGGTGTGCAGCAGGAAATTTCTCTTAAGAAAAATGAAGAAAAAATTGGCAAAACTTTCAAAGTAATTATTGATAAGAAAGAAGCCGGAAGATACATTGGCCGCACAGAATTTGATAGCGTAGAAGTTGACAATGAAGTGATCGTTCACTCTGCAAAAAAATTGCATTCAGGAGATTTTGTAAATGTAGAAATTAAGAACGCCTTTGATTATGACCTGGAAGGAGATGTAGTTGAATAAAATCTATTGCTTTTTACAAGCACAATTTTTCTCTCAGTGAATGCATAGCCACTTTATTTCTTATTCAAACAACTTCTTTATTACACTCCTTTAATTTTTATTTCTCAATTGTAAATGCACAACATGGAAAATGAAGAGTCAACAGTTATGCTAATTTCTGCCGATGATATGAAGGCAAAGTTTACTTCAATTTTAATAAGAGAAGGTTTTACACAAGACAAAGCTTTACGCTGTGCAACAATTTTTACTGAGACCAGTGTCGATGGAATTTATACGCATGGGGTTAATCGTTTTCCAAGATTTGTGGAATATGTAAAAAGAGGTTTTGTAAAAGCAGATGCAATGCCATCGTTAGAAAACAAATTCGGAGGAATAGAACAGTGGAATGGTAACCTTGGCCCCGGAATATTAAATGCATTATTTGCAACCGAAACTGCTATTGGCCTTGCGAAACAACATGGCATTGGCTGCGTTGCTTTGAGAAATACCAACCATTGGATGCGTGGTGGCACGTATGCCTGGGAAGCTGCAAAAAAAGGGTTTGTTTTTATTGGCTGGACTAACACTATTGCAAACTTGCCTGCATGGGGCGCAAAAGATGGGCGGCTTGGAAACAATCCGCTGGTAATGGCTTTGCCAAATAACAACGAAGCTATCGTGCTGGATATGGCCATGTCGCAATACTCTTACGGGGCATTGGAATTATCGGCCATGCAAAATGAAACACTGGCAGTGCACGGAGGTTTTGATATAAATAATGAGTTGACAAAAGATCCTTCTGCAATTCTTGAAACAGGACGTGCATTACCTGTTGGTTATTGGAAAGGTGCGG
>JALYYM010000469.1 GCA_030946565.1 Bacteroidota bacterium
CCCTAAACCAATCGAAACCTGCATAATCGGAATCATTCGCTTGCGATTCTCTTGTACAAAATATCCCTGCCTTTGCGCCAATCCATCTTCCAGGCACTGCGTTAAATTCATTTCCGGTATTTATAAAATTTTTACCATCAAGGCTGTAGCTGAAAAAACATTTTGCCGGCTTGTTTCACTTTTACTCTTAGGTCAATTTCATTTGAGCTTATTTTAGTTATCATAGATTCCGTCTCGCGTTACCGTTATATGCATCGTTGCAAACTGATTGCATTAAATAGACGCCATCTTTTTTAATTTCCAAAGCGATGTTTGCCCATAATCGCTAATCCTGCTTTTTCATTCTCTAATTTTTTCATTCGGATAAAATTTCAATTTAGATGTGATAATAAATTCTTCCGCAGGAAATTTTTGCAAAAGTACATTGGCGCATTCCATAAATTGTTAGCGCCTTGCGGAAGGCGTTGTGAATACAGTCGCAGTGAGCCTTCAGCAGGATTTATAAATTTCATATAAGCGTCTTTAAATGAACAGTCGTTTATAGTAAGTTTTTTATCTCAACAAAATCCATGTCAGCGAAGGATTGATTTTCACCGGCCATGCCCCAGATAAAAGAATAAGAAGATGTGCCGCAACCCGCATGAATACACCATGGCGCGGAAATAACGGCTTGTTGATTTCCCAATACAAGGTGTCTTGTTTGTGTAGGCTGTCCCATAAAATGAAAAACCCTTTGCCCTTCTTTTAGATCAAAATATAGATACACTTCCATCCTACGGTTATGCGTATGCGCAGGCATAGTATTCCACACATTTCCTTCTTTTAAAATGGTAAGCCCCATTACAAGCTGGCAGCTTTTAATTCCGTTTTGATGTATGTGTTTATAGATAGTTCGTTCATTACTTGTTGCTGAACTGCCAAGGCTTTCAGTAACAGCCTCCGCTTTTTTCATTAATTTATTTTCATAAGCATGATGGGCGCCACAGGAGAGAATGTAAAAGGAAGCAGTCTCTTTATCATCATTGCTTTTAAAAGAAATATCTTCTGTTCCCATACCGAGATAAAGGCAATCAAGCTTGCCTACAAAATATTCTTTACCCTCAGCTTTCACCATTCCTTCTCCACCAATATTTATAATTCCCATTTCGCGCCTCTCGAGAAAGTAGTCAGCTTTTAAAGGCTCATAATTTTGCAAAACTATTTCTGCAGAAGAAGGCATAGCGCCTCCAATGATCATCCTGTCGTAATGTGAATAGACAAAATTTATTTTGCCTTCTTCCATAATATCAGTAATGGCAAATGCTTTCCGCAACTCTTCCGTGTTCATGCGGCTCGTTTCAGCCGGGCTTTGGTGAAATCTTTCTTCCATAAAATTTTAATTCTTTTATTTATTATAAATGGTTATCGTCCCATCCATCCGCCATCTACCGTTAGTATTTCTCCATGCACATAATCAGATGCAGGTGAACATAAAAAAATTGCCGCGCCTTTGAAATCGTTTGGCTCACCCCACCTTCCTGCGGGTATTCTATCTAATATTGATTTACTTCTTTCTGCATCATTGCGCAGGGCGATTGTGTTATTAGTTGCTACATAGCCGGGTGCAATTCCGTTTACATTTATTCCCTTCGAAGCCCATTCATTAGCCAGGGCTTTCACAAGGCTTGCTATGGCGCCCTTGCTGGCCGCATATCCCGGCACAGTTATGCCTCCCTGGAATGAAAGAAGAGAGCAGGTAAAAATTATTTTGCCGGACTTTCTCTGAAGCATTTCTTTTGCAAACTCTCTTGCCAAAATAAAAGGTGCATCAAGATTTACAGAAAGCACTTTGTCCCATTCTTCATCGGCATGTTTAATGGCAGGATTTCTTGCAATAATACCTGCATTGTTAACGAGAATATCAATGTGAGCGTGTGCTTTTTTTATTGTTTCAATCGCTTCATACAATTCTTTGCGATTATTTAAGTCAACTGCATAAGGGGAAAATTTTCTGCCGGCATCTGTTACCAAGCTTTCAACATTACTTCCTTTTTTTAGAGTTGTTGATATACCGATAATATCGGCGCCGGCTTCTGCAAGCCCTGCTGCCATAGCTTCGCCAATGCCACTGCTGCATCCCGTGACTAAAGCAGTTTTGCCTGAAAGACTGAAGTAATTTTTTATCATTTATTAAAGCAATCCGTTATAAGATTAGCAGCCGTACCATAGCAAGTGTACAGATAAAAAACAGGTTATTTTTAAAGTTGGCTAAGTATTTTTGTGCAAACGTTCCCGATAACGTTTGCAATTTTTTTCGGACGAACAGGCTGGTAAAAAAAGGCTACTTTTAT
>JALYYM010000472.1 GCA_030946565.1 Bacteroidota bacterium
GAAAAATTTCCACCATTTAGAATGAAATATGCTATACGTGTTTTCAAGTGACGAAATTGCATCTTCATCATTTCCTTTAATAAGAGCTTTTAGGGTTTCAGGGGATTGCTTTGACTTCCAACTATAATATAGTCGCGGAACTTCTTTTTTATAATCAACTTCATTTAAAGATGATGTTGATGCTTTAATCAATTCATGATGAAGATCAAGAAATTTAGCTATCACAATTGAGTCGTAACCTGCATTTTTCATCGGCTGCACACTCTGGTAATCGTAAATGATATCACCACTAACGCCTGGGCCGGCGAGAAGTACGATGAATGAAACATCTTTATCGCGGGCTGCCACCATTGGCGCTATCATGCCTCCTTCGCTATGGCCAATCAATCCTATGTGTTTTGTATCAACATCATTTCTTGACTTCAGGTAATTGATGCCGGCCTCTACATCCTTTGCAAAATCTTCTGATGAAGAAGAATCAAAACCTCCGGTGGTTTGTCCCATACCCCTGTCGTCAACCCTCAGCACTGCAATGCCTCGTTTGGTTAAGTAATCTGCGATAACGGCGAACGGTTTATGGTCGAATATATTTTCATCCCTGTCTTGCTTGCCGCTCCCGGTAATAAGCAGTACTGCCGGATATTTTTTGTTGGCAGAAGTTGCAGAAGGATTTGGCCGCGTAAATGTTGCGCCATACTTCATGGTACTATTTGTGTTGGAATACACCACACTGTCTGATTCATAGCCAAAAGGAGGCAGGGGAGTTTGCGGCCTTTTGGGCGGCTGAAATGTAGTAGTATCAAGCGACCTGGAAATGTTTAGCGGTAACTGGCTAATGCCTTGGTGCCACATCCCGGCGATTGAATCATTACCAATAAATGCACCATTGTAAAACCCGGAAATAATTTTTAAGCCAATTACAATGCTGTCTCCATTTATATTTATATCACTGCAGGGAAGGCCATTTGCATTCTGTGAAGGGCTGTCAAACTTGCCTTGCAGTTTGCCTGAATTGTCTTTATAAAAATGAAAAACAATAGGAATCTTTTGGCCATTTACTTCAATATTCCCTTGCCAGTTGCCAGTTATATCCTGAGAGTAAGAAGCGAAAAAGCTTAGAAGAAAAAGAATAGTAAATGAGAATATCCGCATCATAGTTTTTTCTAAAGGTACAATGCAGCAGATATAAATTATGGAGAGTTAATTCGTGAAAAAAATTCGTGCCGAAAATTAATTTCCTCCAAAAACTTTCTTCAAAATATCGCTAACTCTTTGTGCTGGATTTTTGCGAATACCAACCTCTTCCTGGGCTACATAATAGAATATTCCATTGAGCGCTTTGTTGGTTACATAACTATTGATATCAGTATCTACAGGAGCAGAAGAAAATTTATTGTAAGTGTTAAAAACGTCTTTCCAATATTTTGTAGCATCTACTTTTTTCAATGATTCTTCAATTACTGGCATGAAGGCATTGATCAATTCTGGTGATGTAGTTCGGCGTAAGTAGCTGGTAGCCGCTGTATCGCTTCCTCTTAAAATATTCACTGCATCTGTTACCGTCATCTTTTTTATCGCTGAAAGAAAAATGGGTGCAGCCGCTTTTGAAGCATCTTCTGCAGCGCGGTTCAGGCTTAGTTCTGCATTGTCAACCATTTTGCCAAGGCCAAGCATTCTCATTTTCGATTCAACAGTTCGTACCTGCTCGGGCAACAATATTTTTACTGCGGCATCTTTAAAAAAGCCATTTGTTGCAGAAAGTTTGTCAGAACTTTTTTGCGCACCCAATGAAAGCGCTTCTTTTAATCCGGAAACAATTTCACTCGTAGATAAATTTCCACCAGCAGAAGAATTATTTTTTGAAAAAAGAGAATTGGCTTTTTTAAACAAGCCGCCTAATTTGTTAGATGAATCATTTTGTGCAGAAAGCGAAAAAGCTAAAAAGAGGAATGCAACAGAAGTAATAATTTGTTTCATAGGAATCTTTATTTAAACGTAATTCCAAATGTAAAAACTAATGTTGGATAAAGGAATTGATGAAGTGTTAAACCTCTCCTTACGAGTGGAAGGGGGTGAGTAAAAATCGTGGAATATATATTAGGAGGCTACATTTGAAACTTATACCCAACACCTTTCACAGTTGTGATACAATCGTTGCCGAGCTTTTGCCTGATCTTTCTTATGTGCACATCAATAGTACGATCTCCTACAATCACATCTGTTCCCCACACTTTGTGAAGTATTTCATTTCTTAAAAAAACCTTGGAAGGCTTACTTGTTAGTAAGGCGAGCAGCTCAAACTCTTTACGGGCAAGGGTTATCTCCTCACCATTTGCCGTAACGATATATTTTTCACGGTCAATTATTAGATCGCCAATTTGTAATACGCTTCCCGTTTCTTTTACAATCCTCCTGAACAATGCGTTTACTCTGCTTGTCAAAACTTTGGGGCTTATGGGCTTGGTGATATAATCATCGCCGCCCGTTTCAAGCCCTTTGATTTCCGTATTATCATCATTAAGCGCTGTAAGAAAAATGATGACTGTATTTTCAAATGCAGGCAGCATCCGCAATATTTTACATACTTCGAAGCCCGTTTTCCCCGGCATCATTACATCAAGAATTATCAAATCGGGGTTGTGTGTTTTTGCAAGGTCTATGGCTTCGTTACCGTTTTTGGCGGTAATCACATCATAACCTTCTGCCTGCAAGTTGAAGCTTACAATTTCCAGTATATCCGGTTCGTCATCAGCAATTAAGATGCTGCGGGGCTTGGTTTCGTGTGCCATGATGCGCAAACCTATAGCAAAAATTTATCCCGATGATCTTGTTTACAATTTTTTAATATTAGCGTAAATATGGTTTAATAGAGGCAAGCCATTCCTTTTTAGATTATTGTCCTGGAAATACTTAGATATACTCCTTAAAAAAAGGTTAATCCCTTCTGCTATGCAGCACTTTATTTCAATAAACTCTCTTTAAGCTAAGCAATAAACTAAATTTGCAATACTCTGGAAATGTTTTTGCTTATATTATCGGGAAAAATTATGAGAACTGTATTTTACCTGTTTATTTTAATTTTCTTATTACCTCTTTCTTCGCTCGCCGGTGGTGATACTACTAACATCCCCCTTAACCGGCAGGTATTTCACGACAAAATAAATGATGAACAAAAGCGCGCTGATAAGGCGGACGGCCATCTTGATGGATTAATAAAAGTTTCGCCAAACGCTGAAGTTAATTTACAAGTTACCGACGCGATTGTACGGAAGGTAAATGTGTTGAGGAATGATATTGAGAATAATAAAGAGTTGCCGACTAATAATGATAAAATACGTTACCTGCGTTACATCGAATATCTTTTAAAGACATTCACTAATGATTGGAAATCGCACAAGATTTCTCCTGCACTTGCTCCTTTGTTAGTTGATAATTTTAATGAAATACTTGCAGCTAATATCAAGGGAGAAAGTATGTCGCCATTCATAGA
>JALYYM010000478.1 GCA_030946565.1 Bacteroidota bacterium
GACCAGCTTGGTATGCAGATGGTTTCAACGCATTGCGCCATTAATAAAGACTTTGAAAGAAAAGCTAATGAAGCCGCAGCAATTGGAATGAAATATTTAATTGCACCCAGTCTTCCAAATGAAGATAAAATGGATAAGGACGCTTATAAAAAAGCCGCAGACCTGTTTAATGAAAAAGGTGAGGTTTGTAAGAAAGCTGGTTTGCGTTTCGCCTTTCATAACCATGACCAGGCCATGCGGCAAAGAGATAGCGGATTTATCGGTGAAGAGGTTTTATTATCAAACACTGATCCTTCATTGGTTGATTTTGAAATGGATATTTATTGGGTAGTAACCGGTGGGCAAGATCCTATTGAGTGGATTAAAAAATATCCCAACCGATTCAGGCTGTGCCATATAAAAGATCGTGCTGCCGGCGCTCCGCTAAGCGATAAAGATGCTTCCGTTGATGTAGGTAAAGGCGAAATTGATTTCAAAAAAATCCTCGCTGTTGCCAAAGACAACGGCATGGAATATTACATTGTAGAGCAGGAAAAATATGTAAATACTACTCCCATTGAGGCTGCAAAAACTGATGCAGAATATTTGAAAAAGTTAAGGATCTGACCTTAGTTCTTTTTAAGTGTATCCATCAGTAATGAATCATTCCCTTTTATTTCATTTGGCTGATGTGTGCCAATATCAATAGTATTTGTTGTATCGGGTAGATTGCCATTTACATTTTGAACCCCTACGGCATTTTCGCTTCCTGCTGCCGGCGTGGTAGAAGTATTACTTTTACTATCCGAATTGCAGCTAAATAAAAATAGCGTGATACCTAATATTAGCAAAGATTTTTTCATAATAAATTTTTTAAAAGAAGTAAATTCCTAAATGGATTTTTTAATGCCTGGAATAGAATAAAATAATACTCCTCCAAAACGCTGCCAAACTTTAAGCATTCTTTTATTACTGCTATCTCTCATAAAAAATTTACCACACATAAGTGCCTGCAGAGCTGGCTGGCAAATTTGTACTCAGCCATTTAGCATTGAATTTAATATTAAAGCTTTGCGGACTGTTACTATCGTTCAATACGATCAATACTTTGCCGCCATCGGCTTTTAAAAAAGCTACGGTTTGTAAACTACCCACATTATCGCTTGCAATTCTCACCGATCCCGGGGGAACAAACTTTGACACCTGTGCAATGATATAGTAACCTACGTTTCGGGTAACGCCCGTGCTAATGGTGAGGGCTCCAAGGCATGTGGTACAACCGCCTGGGGTATGCGGACCAAAAGCAGCGTTATTGGCAAGATTCCATTCAAGCGCCACTTTACTATAGTTCCTTAATGAACCTATGATCACATTTTTAATATGCCATTGAAAATCTCCGGCGAAACTTCCGCCTGAGGCTGTATACTGCTCAGTAAAATAAATATTCTTATTAGGCCAGGTAAAATGAACCTGCGATAGAGCAGAGATATCACCGGCATATAAATGAAAAGCAGATCCATCCACATATTGTCTCGTTGCAGGATCACTCAGCACGTCTAAAGGATAATCTGTTCTATCGCAATTGTGATCATAAACAATAATTTTTGTATTGATGCCGGCTGTCGCAAATGCCGGCCCCAGGTTATTTTTTATAAAAGCCGATTGCTCTGCCGCGGTCATTACAAGGCTTGGATTGTTATTAGGGTTCAAGGGTTCATTCTGAGGGGTAACCGCAAAAATATTTAAACCTTCAGCTTTCATTGCCTGGATGTACTTTACAAAATAATTTGCGTACACCTGGTAATAGACAGGGCTTAGGCTACCACCTATTGTACTATTATTATCTTTCATCCAAACAGGCGCTGACCATGGGGTTGCCAATAATTTTATATTCGGATTGATCTGAAGAATTTGTTTTAATACAGGAATCATTGCTGTTTGGTCCATAGCAAGGCTGAAATTAGCTAAGGCAACATCTGTTTGTCCCGCAGGTATGTCATCATAAGAATACACCGAACTGGCTAAGTCTGTAGCGCCAATACCGATTCTTAAAAAGCTTATACCAATACTATTGTCAGCGTTTCCAAATAATTCTGTCAAAAGCGGGTTTCTGTCTGAGGGAGGTAATTGGTTTATTACTTCCGCGCTTCCTTGTGTTAGCGTGTATCCAAATCCATCAACTGTTTGAAATTGTTGAGTTGAATCAACATTTACATTGGGTAGAGCATTTGAAACGACACCAAAATTCAAACTCGTAGTTTGTTTCGAAAGGAGATTTACCTTATCGCCTGTTGTAAGCCAATAAGAAATACCCGCTGGATTTGTAGGTGGAGGCGGATTTATTACCACCGGCGGGGTGGTCGAAGTATTTTTAGATTTTGAGCAGCCAGTTAAAACAATCAAGCACAAAGCGAAAGCAAAGCCGAGCTTACCAAACTTAAATCTATACATATTTACATTTTTACTTTAGGTGCTAACATTTAAAATCCTAGACTTAAGTATTTGAAGTCAATACTTGTTTATCTAAGCCTAACCCTTTATTTACTAATCAAAAATTTTACCAGCTTCTTATAAATAGTTTTCCCAAAAATTTTATAGGAGGTTATCACGATTAGCTAGCAATTTCAAGCAGGCATAAAAGCTAATTGAAATTAAAAAATAGAACCATCAAAATACAATTGCAAAAGGCTTATTTATTTCAATAGTTCTTTGTAAAGAAAGAATACTACAACCAAAAAATAAATGCAATTTATCGCAGCATTTTATAGAGCCTTACGTAATCAACCACCATAGATACCGGGAAAATGGAATCGTCTACTCCCTGTTGCCCGCCCCAATCTCCCCCAATTGCGAGGTTTAAAAGAAGATGGAAAGGTTTATCAAAAGGCCAGTCTGTATATCCTTTGCCATCATTTACAAAAGTAAAAACTAAGGCATTGTCATAATACCCTCGCAAGGCATAAGGTGTCCAGTCAAGGCGATATTTATGAAAATCTGCTATAGCTCCAGGCACATTTATTACGGCTGTCTTTTGTGTATTTATCACCCAGTTAAAAGCTTTTGTATGTGCACTAAAATGCACAACATTCGGATCGAAACCTACGTGCTCCATGATATCAATTTCTCCTGAAGCGGGCCAGTCGCCATAAGCCCACGTACCAGACGGAAGCATCCAAATAGCCGGCCATGTACCTTTGCCTGCAGGAAGTTTGGCACTAACTTCAACACGTCCATATAAAAAATCCCCGGCATTTTTAGAAACCAATCTGGCTGAACTATAGTTCAAGCCGCCCGAGGCTTCTTTTACTGCTGTTATAGTTAGATAACCACCAGCGACAGAAACATTTGAAGGTAGCTTAGTATAATTTTCCAACTCATGATTACCCCATCCATTACTGCCAAGAT
>JALYYM010000521.1 GCA_030946565.1 Bacteroidota bacterium
GTTAGAGAAATTTCACCACCTGTTCTTTTTGTGGCGCCGCCATTTACTACCACATAGCTCTGGCCACTTGTTTCAGATAAATATTGGTTTGAAATATTTGGCCCGTCTTTATATTCAAAATAAGTAGCGCTTAATCCCAGGCGATTGTGTAAAAACCTTATATCCAACCCGCCTTCGTAGCTGCTCCTTGAAAAAGGTTTGATGTTAGTCTGCACAGTATAGTTAGGTGAGTTGGCTTTTGTTTCATTATTATAGCCAGGCACTGTTGCGTAGGAAGGCGATGAAACTTTGTAATTGGGGCCGTCGTAAGGCGTGTAATAATTGTTGCCGTAGCCAACAGGGCTGCCCACTCCAAGACTTTGGAAAGCAGTTCCTATAAAGGCATCGGTCCCACCTCCCTTCACATTTGCATAGCTGGCTCTTAGTTTTAAAAATGTAATTGCTTTTGGCAAATGAATATAATCAGAGAGCGCAGTACTTAAACTTACTGAAGGATAAAATCCTGAATTATTCCCAATATTCAATGCAGACGTTTTATCAACACGGCCTGTGGTAGAAACAGTAAAATAATTTTTATAAGTAATGTCTGCAGAATAATATGCACTCAGCATTAAAAGATTACTTCCGTAAGAATAAGCTCTTATTGGTTTTAATGTATTGCCAAATGTATAAACGTTAGGAACAATAAGCTGGTCGGTACTTGTATAGCTCGATGTATACTTCATGTTGCGTGCAGAGCCGCCAACAAATGCCGCTAATGAAATGCCGGTATTACCAATATTTTCTTTACTATAATTTACCAATAGGTCTGTGTTATTTTCCCAAAGATCGCGGCGGTCTTCACGGTAATTACCATGGTTATGTTCATCTCCATAAGGATGTGCAGAGAATGGTAATTTTTCTGTTCTTAATAAATTATAAGTAGTAATGTTTGACCGCACCATTACGCTCAGTTCCTTATTAAATTTATATGTAAAAGCCGACCATGCATAGAGGTCATTTTTGTAATGGCCTCTCAGCCATTCGTAACTCATGAAGTAGGGGTTGTGGTAACGTTTATACTCTACAAAGTTGCTCTGGATACCGGTTTTCCCCGGCTGCCAATAATTCACAATGTTCGGATCTTTCACATTCCAGTCTGCGCCTGTCCAAATGTCTATGTTATATATAATACTGTTAGGCCCATAGATTGCATCAGGAATATTTGGCGTAAACTGCCGGTTATAATTTATGTTTCCTTCTACTTTAAATTTATCTGTAATGTTGTAATTCGCGATGACGTTAAAATTCACATCATTCAATTGTGTGTTGGGCGTTATCCCTGTTTGATGTGATTCGGAAACTGACATGCGAATGGATGATCTATCAGTAGCGGCAGAGAAACTAATATTATTTGTATTAAGCAAACCTGCCTGTAAAAAATTTTGAAGATTATCTTTTCCTCTCGCAACCCAGGGTGTTGGTTCAATGTTTCCGGTAAAAGGCTTTGCAATATATTTCGTGTATTCAGGATCCACACCGTACGTAGTAGTATAGGTTTTTGTAGGATCATATTTTCCGTCGTACTGAGGTAATAATAAACCTGCATCTAAACGCGGACCCCACACGTCATAATCTTTATCGTTTCTACCCGAGCCTGTACCATTGCTGCTATAATCACCGAATCCATATTGCTGGTTATCGCCGCCTCCGTATAGATTTTGCACTTTAGGAATAGCAATAAAACCTTTGTTGATTTGAATGCTTCCATTATATTCAACTGTAAAACCTTTAGTATTTTTCTTGCCTCTTTTTGTTGTAATTAATATGGCTCCATTGATACCACGACTGCCATACAATGCAGCAGCAGTAGGCCCTTTAAGGACAGTGTAGGTTTCAATATCATCAGGGCTTATGTTCCAGGTGTCAGAGTTTATTGGGATACCATCAACAACATAAAAGTTGAGCGGAGAGCCACGAAGCAATACAGTTGGCGAGGCTAATATTTCCTGGTTGATTCCCACATTCAATCCGGCAATTTTACCTGTTAAACTATTAATCGGATTTGATTCACGTGCTTTGGTTAAATCACTTCCTTTTACCTCCTGCACCGAATAACCGAGCCTCTTTACATCTTTTTTTACACCCAATGCGGTTACTACTACATCAGTCAACTGCTTAGCAGTAGAGTTCAATTGAATGGAAACATTATTTTCCTTAGCAATAATTTCTTTCGGTTCATAACCAATATAACTCACTACGAGCCTGCTGCTTTTTGGCGCATCCAGCATAAACTCGCCATTGGCATTGGTGGAAGTGCCGGCCTTTGAATTCTTAACTGAAATGCTTACGCCTTCAAGCGGAGCTTGTGTTTCCACGTCTGTTATTTTGCCTTCAATTTTGTTTTGTGCAATGAGAAAATTGGAAGAAAAAAGAAAGGAAATTGCAAAAAATATGATTTTCGCAAAGCGGGAGTTGAATTGCTTCATAAACAATTATTTTAATTTTGAGAAGCAAAACTATCCTGCCAATGTTACGGTATTGTGTAACCA
>JALYYM010000536.1 GCA_030946565.1 Bacteroidota bacterium
GTGATAACCATGTATTGAATCTTTCTCCTTTCGAAGTAAAGTATAATGAATACCGTTCTTTTTTTACTGAAGGCACGGAGTTGTTTAATAAAGGAGATCTCTTTTATTCCAGGAGAATTGGCAGCCAGCCGCTTCGCTATTATGATGTGCAGGATACATCCGGTACAGCAGATCACATTCACGCAGATGAGCATTTTCTAAAAAATCCGCAGGAATCAAAATTGATCAATGCTACAAAAGTATCCGGCAGAACAAAGAAAGGGTTAGGGATTGGGATTTTTAATGCCATTACAAAACCAATGTATGCTGAGGTTGAAGATAACTTAGGAATGAAAAGAAATATTAAAACGAACCCACTTACTAATTACAATATTCTTGTGCTGGACCAGACATTAAAAAATAATTCAGCGGTTTCCTTAATTAATACAAACGTTACACGCAATAATAGTTATTACAATGCTAATGTAACCGCTGGCCTGTTTGATCTTAATAATAAAAAAAATACCTACAACCTTAATGGTAAACTTGCTGTGAGCCAGCTATACGGGCCGCACCAAAAAACATCTGTTGGCCAGGCACATGTATTAAGCTTTACCAAAGGTGGTGGCAACTGGCGCTTTCAGTTAATAGAAGATGCGGCGGATGCGAAGTATGATATAAATGATATGGGCATTCTTTTCAATAATAATTATTTCGATCATTATCTATGGACGAGCTACCGGTGGCAAAAGCCCACCTCGTGGTACAATAGAATTCAGGTAAACTACAATGCAAATTATAGCCTTCTTTACAGTAAAGTACCGGCGCAAAAAATCAATAGCAGCTTCCAGGTATTTACTACTAACGTAAACGCCTACATGCAATTAAAGAATTTATGGTTTGTATCCATGTTTGTTGGTTATGTGCCTCATGGAAATGATTTTTATGAGCCACGCATAGCAGGCTATTCATTCAGAACGCCGCAACGAATACAATTGAACCCGGCTATGGAAACTAACAGTGCTAAAAAGTACTACGTAACTTTTGATTACTTTTTTGCAATAAGAAGCTTATTCAACAGCCCTAATCACCAGGTCAATTTTTCGCAACGCTATAGGTTTAACGATAAATTCTCTGTGACACAATCCATTCTTTACAATCCTACAATTAATGATGCGGGATACTATAGTCAATATTTTGAGAACAACGCTTTGAAGGATATTATTTTTTCGCGGCGCGATCTTAAGACGATAGAAAATATTCTTTCATTCAAATATAACTTCAACCGCAAATCAGGCATTAGTTTCAGGGCAAGGCATTACTGGAGTAAAGTGCAGCCAAAGCAATTATATGACCTGCAACCAGACGGCAACATTATTCCCACCGTTCATAATGATGTTTTGCTCACAAATAAAAATATAAACTACTTCAACATTGATGCAATATACACGTGGGAATTTGCGCCTGGCAGTTTTATAAATATCGCATGGAAACAGCAGAGTGTTTTTGGCGATGAGGATACTCGTTACACTTATTTTAAAAACTTTGACCGCACAATTGCTGCGCCTCAAAACAATAATCTTTCCGTAAAAATTATTTATTATTTCGATTACCTCGATCTTAAGAAATTGAAAAGAAAATAATAGGTCAGGCGAGAGAAAAGCTATTTAAACATGGAAGGCGCATAGCTTGGGAACCTACAATTTTTTCATCTTATTTACTACATCAAGATCATTAAGCGAGAGAGATTCCCACCATTCATCAGACACGTCATCAAGCCGGTATTCTGTATCAATATCATAGTCACCGTTTTTATCAATTTGATAAAAGCAATTGTTCAAAGTATCAAGTACACTGTTTATTGATTTAAGCTCTACAAAAAACAACCTGCTGACGATTTTTTTATTTGCCTGCAACTCTAAAATTTCAACCCGCTTTTCAAGATCACCAATTTTATCATCGCGCCATGCAAGAAAGATACACGCTATTAAAATTACCAGGATGAAAGCTATTATTATTATTGTTGACATGGTGATTTTTAAAAGTTACGTATGCTAAATTGAATTTACAATTTTCTAAATTACTGCTTACCCTTAAATCATATTCAAGCGATTTATAAGGGTTTGCTTAAGCCCTAATTTGATAAACTGTTCACATCATTTTAATATTTTAAAAAGCCTTCCATCGAAATGAAAGGCTTGTGATTTATGCCTGAATTGGAAAAAAACATTCGAATCCTTTACAATGTTTTTCAGAAAAAAATTCCTTAGCCTATTGCAAGTTCTGGTTTAAAAGAAGCCTGTGATTTTTTGTAAACAGGTTTTACTATCTTTTTATCAATGACTAAAAAATAAATCCAGCTTAAACACAATGACAAAACAAGACTACCAAGAATTGAGATTTTCGCTATGTTCTTATAAACCTCATCATTAAAAGCTAAGGCTGTTGTAAAGATGGACATTGTAAAACCAATGCCTGCAAGGGAACCAACACCAAGCAATTGCCTTAGGTTTGTATTGGTTGGGAGCCGGGCAATTTTTAACGAGATCATTGCCTTACTGAAAATAAATATACCAACCGGCTTGCCGATAACCAGCCCTGCCATAATACCTATGCTCACTGAGTCCTGTAATGAATTCACGATGTCTGGTGGAATCATGATTGCCGTATTAGCTAAGGCAAAAAGCGGGAGGATAATAAAATTTACAAATGAGTGAATAGCTTTTTCAAACTTCGGTATTGAATTGATAGGAATACAAAATGCAACAAGCACCCCGCTAATACTTGCTTCGATGCCTGAATTAAAAATCATATACCATAGTAAGAAGCCCAATATTACCTGCACAAAACCCTGCTTCAT
>JALYYM010000577.1 GCA_030946565.1 Bacteroidota bacterium
GCGATGTAGCGTTCCTGTTGTTATCATTTTTTATATTAACAACAAAATTTAAACCGGAAGAAGCAATAGAAGTTACACCTCCAAGTTCCGTGTCGTCAAAGGCTGCCACTGATAAGGATGCATTTAAGGTATCTATCGATAAAGAAGGTAAAGTTTTCATCGATATGAGTGATGAAATGAGAGAAGATGTAATTAATGAATTAGCGAAGGAAAGGAACTTGAAATTTTCTCCTGATGACATAAAGTATTTTAAGCAAGCCACCTTTGTTGGAGTTCCTTTGAGTCAGTTAAATCAATTTGACAGACTAACGGCCGAACAAATAAAGGCTACGAAGCTCACGGGTATTCCTACGGACAGTACTAACAATGAATTACAAGCCTGGATAAGTGCAGCAGTGCAGGCTAATCAGGGTAATAAAATCAATTTTTATATCAAAGGGGACAATGCCGCTAAATATCCTGCATTCAAAGGTGTCATAGAGGCTTTCAAAAAAAATGATATCTATAAATATAATCTCGTTACGAATGCAGAAGATGTTCCGGAAGGAAGTGAATTGTACAAGAAAAATATAGCGGAGCAAAGTAAATAACGCGGTGGTAAAAATTATTAAACAAATTAAATTATACTACTATGGCAGAAATGGAAGTAAAACAGGGCGGCCATAAAAAAGGTCCTGGCGTAAAAAAAGGTAAAAAGAATTCCACAAGGGTTGATCTCACTCCTATGGTTGATCTTGGCTTTTTACTGATAACGTTCTTTATATTCACCACTACGATGTCGCAACCTACATCTATGAACCTTGCGATGCCCAAGGACACCGATAAGCCTGATGAAATAAACAAAGTAAAAGAATCAGGTTCGCTTACGCTTATGTTAGGTAAAGGCAACGTTATTTATTATTACTTTGGTAACGATCCGGCAACTATGCAAACAACGGGTTACAAAGACGTCAGAAAAATTATTTTGGACAAGAAGAAGTCAACTCCTGCTGACGATTTATTTATTATTATTAAACCTGATAAAGATGCTACTTATAAAAATGCGGTAGATGTTTTAGATGAGATGAGCATCGATGATATAAGCAGGTATGCAATGGTAGATCCTACCCCGGATGAATACAGTAAAATTCAGGCTACAGAAGCGGCAGGTGGAGTTAAATAGTTTTTATGGAAAAATTATATTTGTGTATCTAATTCAAAAAAGTTAAACATGGAAGCTAGTCAAATTTTAAAATCTGATTTACTGGATATAATATTTGAAGGAAAAAACAAGGAGTACGGCGCTTACGATTTGAGAAAAACCTATAAGCGACGGATTACTATTGCGCTCGTTACTATGGTTGCAATTATTTTTTTAATATTTGTAGGTTCTGTAATAGCCAATAATTATTCAGGAAAAGATGAGGCAGTCGAGATGAAGGTAAAGGACGTTTCCTTACAGCAGATACAACCTAACGAACCACCTCCTCCTCCTCCACCTCCGCCACCGAAATTACCGCCGCCACCACCCATAGCTACCATAGCCTTTACACCCCCCAAAGTGGTAAAAGATGAAGAGGTTATTAAGCCGCCACCAGAGGTAAAGCAAATTGAGGAAGCCAAAGTGGATGTAAAAACAGTGGAAGGAACTAAAGACCTGGGTATTGTTGCTCCTCCTGTAGAAGATAAAGGAACCCAGGTAGTAGCTGCCCCGGTTGAAAAGAAAGAAGACGAAGATAAAGTTTTTACTAAGGTTGAAATAGAGGCCTCCTTCCCAGGGGGTGCAAGTGCATGGACTAAGTATGTTACAAGAGCCATCCAGTCCAACCAGGATGAATTTACAGAATCCGATTTTGGTACTTGCGTAGTAAAATTTATTGTGGATAAAACTGGTAAGGTGAGCCAGGTAGAAGCTACAACAATGAAAGGCTCTAAGCTTGCTGAAGTAGCAGTTAATGCAATAAGAAAAGGCCCGAACTGGACCCCGGCACAGCAAAATGGACGTTACGTAAATGCTTATCGTTTGCAACCGGTTACACTTACCAATCCTGATCAGTAGAAACTGTTTGTTCAACAAAATGTTTAAGAGATGCAAATTGCGTCTCTTTTTTTTTAAACTTTGTTTTTAGCTTCTCTCTGTACAAAGGACGCATTTTTGGAAGGACGGGAAAGCCAATTTTTATCTTATGCATGGAAAACTTTCAGGATGGAATGATACAATCGCTGCTATAGCTACGCCTCCTGGTATTGGAGCAATTGGAGTAATCCGGCTAAGTGGTGACAAAGCTTTTGAAATAATCAATTTCCTTTTCC
>JALYYM010000579.1 GCA_030946565.1 Bacteroidota bacterium
GTAACCATGCGGCCTTCGCCAATATCAAAAGTTACAGAAATGGGATTTGGAGTCATATTAATTTATTCTTAATTAGTAGGTAAAAAAAGATTCCCAACCGTATAAATCAGTTGGGAATAGCTTACAATATTATCGAAACAAAATTATTTACGAAGTCCTAACTTTTCAATTAATGCACGATAACCTGTAAGGTTATGCTTGCTCAGGTAAGTTAATAAACTTTTCCTCTTACCAACCATTTGCATTAATCCGCGTTGTGTGCTAAAATCTTTTTTGTTGTTCTTAAGATGTGCGGAGATATGATTAATGTTTTCTGTAAGCAAAGCGACCTGCGCTTCAATTGAGCCTGTGTTTTTGGCACTCCCGCCAAATTCAGCGAATGAATTCGCCTTTTTTTCAGATGTTAAATAAGACATTTTTGTTCTATAAATTTATTAATGGCTGCGAAGTTAGTAATTATATTTTATTAATTAGCCTATGTTTTAATTACGATTTGCAAAAATAAAGTTATTATGAAACGTAAGTCGCATGGTGGTCTTATTTTTTTAAAGCCCTGAAATTTAATGCATATAAAGCGATAAATACAAGTCCAAAGAAGTTGGCAAAGGAGGAAATACCGATGGCTATCAGGTTATTTCCGAAGAAGTAGAACGGCGCAATAATGCCTATTAATACACCTGCCATGTACAAGTAAAACCCGATACGCCGCAATCGCCACATCAACAAAGCACCCGAAAGTGTGAATATTGCTGAAAGAATTGCGCCGAACGCGTTTTCTCTGATGGCTTTCGCTGTAGATAGGCTTGCAAGCGAACCCATCATTTTTTCACTAAACGCTGACCGTTTCTTTTCACCCACTTTGTAAATAACAGAGTCTTCCCGACTGGCAGCGTTAGGTATATTATTATGCCTAACGTCTGAAACCATCCTTGCAATTCTCGGCTGTGCCGTACGCCCATAAGTTAGTTAGAATCGCCCAACTGCTGCCTATAAAAGTAAGTATGCAAAGAACATTTAAAAGTGTTGGCCGTGAAAGAGGCTCTTCTTCAAACTCCGATAAATTTGATTCCATAGTATTTTATATTAAAACAATATACATTATTAAAGTAAAATTATCATCGTTTTTTGAAGTATAAATCCCGGGCATTTTCGAATACAAGAAATTATTACATTTACATTTGTAGCTACATAAATGACCATCTGCTTAACTGTTACCAACGACCTTTCTTATGATCAGCGTATGATACGCATCTGCTCGTCTTTAGTGGGCGCCGGACATAAAGTTGAATTAATTGGCCGCTTATTAAAAAATTCTTTGCCGCTTTTTAAGCATTCCTTTAAACAAAAAAGACTAAAATGTTTTTTTTATAAGGGAAAATTATTCTATGCAGAGTATAATATTCGCTTATTTTTTTACCTGCTATTTAAAAAAACAGATTGTATTTGCGCAATTGATCTTGATACAATATTGCCTGTATTATTTTGTTCTAAACTGAAAAAAGCAAAAAGAGTATATGATGCTCACGAACTTTTTTGCGAGATGAAAGAAATTGTTACAAGGCCGAAAATTTATTCTGCCTGGAAAAAAATTGAAAAATTTTCTGTGCCAAAATTTACCAACGGCTATACGGTTAACCGGCCGATTGCACGGGAATTTAAAAAAATGTATGATGTTAACTACGAAA
The DNA here is from genome assembly GCA_030946565.1 of Bacteroidota bacterium. The sequence continues at coordinate 1,686 of JALYYM010000579.1, forward strand.
TAATAAGAAGCGTTTCATTAAAACAGGAATTCGAGCCTGTTGTAAAAGATGGTGACATTATAATATACCAGGGTGCCGTAAATGAAGGAAGAAGCTTTGAAACGTTGATCCCTGCTATGCAGCGGGTCAATGCCGAGTTAATTATTTTTGGTGATGGCAATTTCTTTGAGCAGGCAAAGGCCCTGGTAAAAAAAAATATACTTGATGATAAAATAATATTCAGGGGAAAAGTCGAGCCTGGTATTTTAAGCAAAAAAACAAGGGAAGCTAAAATCGGGGTTACTCTCTTTGATGATAAAGCGCTTAGCAATTATTACTCACTTGCCAATAGGTTTTTTGATTACATCCACGCAGGAATTCCACAACTTTGCGTAAACTACCCTGCTTATGAAGAGATCAATAAAGAATTTGAAGTGGCCCTGTTGATAGATGATTTATCACCGGAAAATATTGCACGCAATTTAAACAGGTTATTGCAGGATGAAGATTTGTACTACCATTTACAACAAAATTGCCTGAAGGCCAGTGAGGCCTATTGCTGGCAAAATGAAGAAAAAAAACTTATTGAGTTTTATCGTAAGATTGAACAGGAGTAAAATTTAAAACAAACTACAAAAACAAGCGCCAGTTAATAAAAAGCATCTCCATATTGTTTGTCATGATGTGCCCTACCCGCCTGACTATGGAGGCGTCTTTGATTTATTCTATAAAATAAAATCTTTTCACGAAACCGGCATATCCATTCATTTGCATTGCTTTGAATATGGGCGGGGAGCACAGGATGAACTCAATCAATATTGCGAGACAATCAATTATTATAAAAGAAAGAGTTTTTTAAAAAGCTTCTCTTTACGTTTACCCTACATTGTTAGTTCCCGGGAAAATGATGACTTGCTAAAAAATCTTTTGAAAGACGACTACCCTATTCTACTTGAAGGTATTCACTGCACTTATTTTTTGAATAAGAACAGCTTAAAGAAAAAGACATTTGTGCGGCTTCATAATGTGGAATATGAATATTACAATGAGCTCGCCAAAACAACTAATAACATTTTTAAAAAAATTCACTTTTTTACTGAAAGCCTGTTATTAAAGAAGTATGAAAGAAGCATTGCTAATAAAGCGACTTTCATTGCCGTAAATAAAAAGGACGAAAACACATATAGAAAAAATCTTGGCGCAAAGCATCTCGAATACTTACCGGTTTTTTTACCCTTCGATGAAGTGATGTCCGAAGAAGGCAATGGGAGCTTTTGCCTTTATCACGGAAATTTATCTGTTCCTGAAAATGAAAAGGCGGTCTTGTGGCTGCTTAGCCACGTCTTCAATAACATTGAAATACCTTTTGTAATAGCCGGAAAAAATCCTTCAAAGAAACTGGCAAAGTGCGCACAAAAAAATAAAAATACATGCCTTGTTGCCAACCCTGCAAATCATGAAATGAATGAACTGATAAAAAAAGCCCATGTTCACATACTTCCATCTTTCAATAAAACCGGAATAAAAATAAAATTATTAAATGCGCTTTTTAATGGAAAGTTTATTATCGCGAATCTTGCCGCAGTCGAAGGAACAAATCTTGCCGGCCTCTGTGAAATGGCAAATTCTCCACAAGAATACAAAAGTCTTTTACAAGATTTATCCGCAAGAAATTTTACAGAAAAAAATATTTTTGAAAGAAAGCAAATCTTAGAAAAAGCGTACAATAAAAAAGACAATATAGAAAAACTTAGCCAATGGATATGGTAGCGTTGTCCCACACTTTTCCTCTTTCAGTTTTTATGGTGCGTGCAGGAAATTTATTGATTACAGGATAATCATGCGTTGCCATAACAATCGTAGTTCCATAGTCACGGCTTATCTGGAACAATAACTGCATTATCTCATCCGATGTTTCAGGATCAAGATTTCCTGTCGGTTCGTCTGCTAAAATAAGCCTGGGAGAATTCAATAGTGCTCTTGCAATATCTACTCTTTGCTGCTCTCCACCACTTAACTCGAAAGGCATTTTAAAGCCTTTGGTTTTTAAGCCTACCTTATCAAGGACATCGGCAATTTTTTCATCCATTAATTTTTCATCTTTCCAGCCGATTGCCTTCAAAACAAATTTCAAATTATCATTAACATTTCTATCAGTAAGCAATTGAAAATCCTGGAATACGACGCCAAGGTTTCTACGCAGATAGGGAACTTTTTTCCAATCCATGGAAGGAAGGTCATAACCCACCACGGTGCCCTCGCCTTCTCTCAGGCCCAGGTCGCCATACAAAGTCTTTAGTAAACTTGATTTTCCCGTACCTGTTTTGCCTACGAGATAGACAAACTCTCCCCTGTTCACACTAATATTTACATCCTCCAGTATAAGTGAATCTCCCTGGTAAATATTTGCATTTTTTAACTCTAAAATTTGCTCTGCCATATAGTTTGCTTAACTGTTTATTGATCATTATCCTCAGTGCCAGTCAAGGCGGGGTGCATTTCAAAATGTCGCTCTGGGTGAAAGGTTGTCAACCTTCCAGATAGAGTTTTTAAATCTAAATTGACTTGTTGAAAGGTTGACAACCTTCCGACATTTGAAATGCACCCATCAAGGCGGCAAAGTTACTTTTATAATTATATTTTCGCTAAAAGAAATAATATACAAGTGTTAAAAAGAAAAATTTTTTTATTTAAAACTAAAAATTTAGTTGTTAAACTAAAAGATTAGTTTAACTTTGTATCCGGGAATAAAAATTAAAAATAAAATGAAGACATTAACTAAAGCTGAAGAGCAAATAATGCATGTGATATGGAAACTTGATAAAGCCTTCCTCAGAGAAATAATAGAGCAGCTTCCAAATCCAAAACCACATCAAAATACGGTGTCAACTATCTTAAAAATATTAGTGGAAAAAGAATTTGCAGGCGTAAATGTAATTGGAAGAAACCACGAATATTATCCTTTGGTTAATAAAGATTCATATTCGAAAGGAAGTATGAAATCACTGGTAAAAAAATATTTTGAAGGATCGTTTTCCAACGCAGTGTCATCAATGATAAAGGAAAATAATCTCAGCATAGAAGAACTTGAGTTGCTTTTGAAACAATTAAAGAAAGGAAAATAAAAAATACTTTATGATAACTCTTGCCTGGTATTTATTGAAAGTGATT
>JALYYM010000278.1 GCA_030946565.1 Bacteroidota bacterium
TTTTTTGTTTCAATATCGAAAAGGTATAGATGATTTCTCCTGTTATTAAGATAGCCTTGCACGTCTTGTTTAAAATGATAACGGTCAACAACAATTGGGTCTCTCGCTTTGTCTTTCGCCGTGTCGCTGTAGTCTGCATCTTTCATTACCAATAATATTTTTTTCCCATCAGGGCTCCATATATAATCATCTATGTCCGATTTTATATTCGTCAGTTTTTTCCCTTCACCTCCACGACGGTCAAGCAGCCACACCTGGCTCGTTGGATTTTTTTCATCTTTGCCTGCTTCTTCTTTTCTCGCTGACAAAAATGAAATGTATTTTCCATCGGGGCTAAAGCGGGGCGCAGATTCGCCTGCGGGTGTGTTGGTTAATTGGATGTTTTGCTTTCCGTCCCAGCTTATCATCCAAATGTCTGCATTGCGTTTATCCTTTGCTGTATCCACAGTGCTTAATGTATATGCTACCCATTGTCCATCGGGCGAAACTTGCGGATCAGAAATATTTTGCAAGCGAACAAGGTCTGTGGGCTGAATGGGTCTTTTTGCTTGGGAAAAAGAGTTTGATATTAATAATAAAAATGCAATGGAAGTAAGAAAAAATTTCATAGAAAAAATTTGTGAATGATGATAAGTGATAAACGCAAAAGCGAATCAGCGGGTTTATAATCGCGATGAAGTTATAAACAAAAGATGATGGAAAAATGACAAAATAAAAAGAGCAGATGAAGTTAGCCTGCTTTTAAATGCCTTTCACATTTAGCGTTCGGCAATTAGGTAATTTTTCAATGATGAATTACACCTTCATAAATTTCCCGGAGCGGAATTTTTTCATTAATAACTTTTACGTAAAGAAATTCTTCAAGGGAATTGTATTCTTCCAATTCCCAATGCTGTTCGTCATTTAGCCTGAATACTTCAATATGTATGCTTTCAGAATCTGCAAGTATGTATTCCCGCAAGGTTTGTATATCCCGGTACAATTTGAATTTTTCGCCGCGACCATAATTTTTTGTCGATTTGGAAAGTACTTCAATAATTACAGACGGATTTAAGACATTGTAATCATCGTTATTAAGCGTAATTACTTCGCCGCAAATGATGGAAATGTCGGGGTAAGTAAATAAAGTATTTGATTGAATATGGATACGCTGATCGCTATTATAAGGCTTACATTTTTTTCCTTTTAATCGTTGTCCTATCGCAATGAAAAGATTGCCGGCAATTTTATTATGCGGCACTTTCGCCCCGGACATAGCAAATATTTCTCCTTTGTAATATTCATGTTTTTCATCCGAAGCATTTTCCATTTCAAGATATTCTTCGATTGAAGTTCTTTCTTTACTGTATGCGACAGCAGGCTCTTTTGCTTCCATTGAATAAAATTACAAAATTCGGAAGGCATTTGGTTGAGGTGAATTGTTTACTATGAATATATCATCCGCGGTTTATTATATGGCTGTTCAAAACAAAAACGTTTTATATTAGTTATTGAAAAAAAGAAAAGTACGAGCTTACAATATTTGCAAGACGATCATGGCAACACAACGGCAGTTGTTGTTCCAATTAAGGAATGGAAAAAGTTTACCGAAAAGTATAGCGACCTGGAAGACTTTCCTGAATGGCAAAAAAAAATTATTGACGAACGCCTTGCCTTCGTAAAAAACCATCCCGACAAATTAGAACTACTCGAAGATTTTATGAAAGAACTGGACTTAAATAAAACCTATCAGAATTATTCTTTTATTCCTCATTCCATCTCCACCGCGCCGCCAACCCCAAAAATTCGCATTCCCAATTCCTTCCCAACTCCATCCAGTTTTTTGAAATACATTTTTTGCGGAGCGACAATTGTTTTGCCACCGGCATCCACAACAGAGTAATCAACTGAGTATTTATTTTTAATAGCGCTGAAACTTAAGTAAACTCTTGCCGTCATATTATCAGGTTCATTAACCCAATTTATATCGCAACTTTTTAGTTCATTAATTACTTTTTTGGTCGCTGCATTTTCAACATCGGGTGTGTTGAGATACATTTTCATTTTAAAGCCACTGAAAGGAATTAATTGAGGGTATTCCTTGAAGTAATTATATATCATCGCCTGTGACTTCTCCTTTTCATCATCGTAAGCATAGCTCCTGGCAAGGCTTTCATA
>JALYYM010000624.1 GCA_030946565.1 Bacteroidota bacterium
TCTCCTTTCTCTGCTTTGTACCACCATTTCATTAGTTCGTCTCCATTCTCATAAGAGATAACGGGACTGTGGATGTGTACTTTGGGCATGCCCGGTAAAGCACCCAGGGCAATATCTTCCAGGCTGGGATTTACAGCGCCAGTCATAGCCACTGAGTCGCCATCACAACTCAGACCAGAGGTCATCCAGATTATGTGAACGTCGGTTACTTTGTCGGCCATAGTTTTGTTTTTAGATTATTATAGAATAGATGCATCGTTACCTTATCTTTTTTAGTCATAATCGGGCAGTTTCGATAAACACAATCGTACTAGTTTAAACAGTACTAATTTACACAAAGGTTGATAAGAGTATAAGAGTTGTTAGAAAAGATTTTCTAAGGTATATACTTTTTTTAAATTAGAAAAATTTTTCTAATATTTTTTTGCACAGCACCGTTGAAAATCAAAATGATCGGGTAATTTGAGTTGAAGCCCCGGCATAGTTTTATCAATTGGTCATGTTACTTGGGAGCATTTCAAAATGTCGCTCTGGGTTAAGGCTGTCAACCTTCCGGATAGAGTTTTTAAATCTAAATTACCTTGTTGAAAGGTTGACAACCTTGCGACATTTTAAAATGCACCCGTTTACTTTAACACTTATCATGAATTAATTATTAATTTTATCAAAATAAAGCACTTGGTTTTACGGCATTTTTATTGAGATGATTTATAAAAAAAATTGATTATGAAAAATAAAGTATTTAACAAATCAACCATTACCATTCTTAGTGTAGTTGCCATACTTGTTGCCGGCGCCCTGGCGCTTAAAGCAATTGCGGATAGCGAAAGCAGGGTAGATTACTAAACACCTCAAGTAATATCAATCTTATTAAAATTCTCTTATAGTTAAACCCTTACAATCGGTTTGGCACCGTGAATAGATGTGTACAAATAGCATGTGATAAATATGGTTTTGCACTCTTCACGCAATTCAATTATAGTGCTTCTGAATTGAAAACTTCTCAATAATATTATTCTTCTTATTTAAAACTAAGCGGAACGAATGTCAAAATATTAAGCAGTCCAACCAGTATCGCAAGTAATGGAACGCTTGCAATGCCGGGCAATTCTACTTCGCCAAAGCTGTCCGTGGGCATTACTGCTTTGACTGTTTCTGCCGTGGGTTCAAAACTTATTTATCTTTCAGTGCACCGAACGGCTTCGTCGAATGAGTGGGATCCCAATTTTCAAAATAAATCAGCCACGTGGCAGGCGCAGGCATCGAAAGGATTTCCATTAATGATGAAAAGATCACTCACGGCATGTACAATCTTGAGATAAAACAACCGAATACACGCAAAATAATTAGGAAGGTTTTATATTAAAAAGGCATGCCGAAAAGAGCGTGATTATATAGCTCTCCAGGCGATGCCATCGCAAAAGCACCCACCCAATTATTCTTCAAAAAAAGCAAGATAGCGTCTTGAAATATTATCGAATGCATAGCGCTTGCTGTAGCACTAAATTTCTAAATTTCATTACTGTAACTTTAAGGCTAATAAAAAGATATATTGATACAATTTATTTTAAATAATAAAGAAATAAATACTGCCTTGCCCCCGGGCTTGCTGCTGCTGGATTTTGTGCGCTATCATCAAAATTTAATGGGTACAAAAATTGGTTGCAGGGAAGGGGATTGTGGGGCTTGCACTGTACTTGCCGGAGAATTAATAAACGATGAACTTACCTATCGCTCCATGACTTCCTGCTTGTTGCCACTTGGCAATGTACATCATAAGCACATTGTAACCGTGGAAGGAATAAATATGGACGAACTCAATCCTGTGCAGCAATGCATGAGCGATGAAGGTGCATCGCAATGTGGCTTTTGTACTCCGGGGTTTGTTGTTTCCCTGGCCGGGTTTTGTTTGAGTAATAAGCCATCTTCTTATAAAAATGCTATCGCCTCAATTGATGGAAACATCTGCCGGTGTACCGGCTATAAATCAATTGAAAGAGCAGCGTTGCGACTCACGGAAATAATGAAAGAAAAGGAAGAAGGAGATGCGATTGATTTCGTTACAGAAAGTAAAATTGTTCCAGGCTATTTTAAAGAAATAAAGCAACGCCTGATTACATTAAAGGGGAATACTAACGGTGTATTGCAAACGAAAAATAATTACAAATTTGTTGGTGGCGGCACTGATCTTTATGTTCAGCAACCGGAAAATATGGTGTATGCAGATATTGGTTTTTTGTATGATAAAAAAGATTTGAAAGGAATAAAAAAAGTTGGAAATACATGTTATATAGGTCCTTCGGTAACAGTTACAGATATTATTGAGTCGAAAATTTTCCTGCATCATTTTCCACAATTAGAAAGATTTATAAAATTGGTTTCTTCCACGCCCATACGGAACATGGCAACCATTGCCGGTAATTTTATAAACGCTTCGCCGATAGGAGATTTTACGATTTTCTTTCTTGCCCTTAATGCGCAATTGGTGTTAAGCGATGGAGAAAGTGAAAGAACAATTCCGTTGAGAAAATTATATAAAGGATATAAGTATCTTGATAAAAAGGAAGAGGAATTTATAGAGAAAATTTATTTTGAGCTTCCTTCGAAAAACACTTTTTTTAATTTTGAAAAAGTAAGCAAGCGCACACATCTTGATATTGCCAGCGTGAATACTGCTATTTCAATAACAATGAATGAAGACGAGATTGTTACTGCTTCTATTTCTGCCGGTGGCGTTGGCCCCACACCGTTATATCTTTCACTAACATCT
>JALYYM010000630.1 GCA_030946565.1 Bacteroidota bacterium
GTTAAACTATTAATCGGATTTGATTCACGTGCTTTGGTTAAATCACTTCCTTTTACCTCCTGCACCGAATAACCGAGCCTCTTTACATCTTTTTTTACACCCAATGCAGTAACCACTACATCTGCCAATTGCTTAGCAGTAGAGTTCAATTGAATGGAAACATTATTTTCCGTAGCAATAATTTCTTTCGGTTCATAACCAATATAACTCACTACGAGCCTGCTGCTTTTTGGCGCATCCAGCATAAACTCGCCATTGGCATTTGTGGAGGTACCAACCTTTGAATTTTTCACTGAAACGCTTACACCTTCCAAAGGGGCCTGTGTTTCAACATCTGTTATTCTGCCTTCAATTTTATTTTGTGCAAAAAGAAAACTGGAAGAAAGAAAAAAGGAAATAGCAAAAAATATAATTTTTGCAACGCGTAAGTTGAATTGCTTCATAAACAATTTGTTTTGATTTTGAAAAGCAAAACTATCCTGCTAATGTTACGGTATTGTGTAACCAGCATGAACAAAAAGTTATGAAATTGTTAATGGAAAGTTTTGTTGGAAACTTAATATCTTATAAAGCTTAATAGAATTTATCCGAAGAAAAATTTACTTTTTATTAGATAGATAATACCCGGCAACTAAGGCTGCACATAGGTTTCGTGTTACAGGCATTAAGTAAAAGTGAAAAATCATCTGATTGACTGAAACGTTTTGCATAAAAGGCTGAAGATTAAAACATGACGTGCAAGCAGCAAGTGCCGGTTGTATATTTTAGTATTAATAGAATTGTAAAAATAAATTATCGTTATACAAAAGGACTGAGAGTATACGGCTGTTGGATATAATTTCTATTCACTGCTTTGAAAATCTATAGGCCGCGACACAGGATGATTGGCTGTGAAATTATGGCCAAGCAAATTCGCAATCGTTGAGGCAATTTGCTTTTGATATAGTTGTTGCGGCAGTTGCATTTCTCCTTTGGAAGTAAAGTCAGGGCCAATTATGGCCAGCCATGCATCGCCGGAGCCTTTTATCAGGGCATCGTGCTTTGTCCAGCTTTTTGTTTTTTTTCCCCTGCCGTGATCAGTGGTAATAATTAGTGTTGTTTTGTTTTTGTATTCTTTTGTAGATTGAATGTAATACCAAAGTTGCTGGATCATTTTATCATCGTCGTTAAGGTGCTCAAGGTATTTATCATATTCGCCTTTATGTGCATCTTCATCGCATTCTCCAAAGCCAATAAATACCACCCTGGGTTTGTTTGCTTTTATGTACTCAGTGGCTGCTATAAATGTAAGCGCATCCTGCCGTGTGCCTGACTTTTCAAGAGGAAGAGACTGTTGTGCTTTATTAAAAATGTGCAAATCGAAGTCATTATTTTCTTCCACAGAATCATACCCGCTGAATACCTTCAAATCATTTCTTTGCTCACCAAGTATATAGGAAATTATATTCCATGATGAAAATGCCACCACTTTATTTTTGTATTCATCAAAAGTATTCAGGTACTCAAGCACGTTTACATTTAAGTTTTCTGCCGGCTTGTTAGCGTTTACGCGAATATCAGGATAACCTGTAAATATTTCATTGTAACCCGGATAAGAGAACTTATAGTTATTGGCAACATTCACGTGGTTTTTATATGCCCTATTTCCGTAAAGGCGGCCTTTATTTTGAATCACGTTCCAAAAAAAGGGCATTAGCTTGCCCCGGTTTTTATCTGCGCAGGAATCCAGGTACATCAATTTGGCAAGGTCAATATTGGATGTATATTCCTGGTTGTTTATTATGGCCGGATCTGCCCCTTTAAAAATTTCCTGCCAACGAATACCGTCGAGGGTGACTATAAAAACATTTTCTGTTTTTGAGGTAAGCTGCGCAATACCCGGCAACGGAAAAAGCAATAATACCAGAAGATGTTTCATGTGTAAAACGAATGTGCAAATCAAACGTATGCGTATATCCTTTTTGAAATCAAATCTTTAAATAATTGTAAAGATTTAATTTTTACAATCTATTTACTATAGACATTATGTCAAAAAACTTAACATTGGGAATATTAAGTTTACATTAATTTTATCTCCCTACATTATTTATCATAAATAAAATGTTATATGAACCAAGGTGATCAAAGTGCGGCCATTACAAAAAAGCCAACTAAAAAAGAAGCAGAAAAAGAAGTTTTTGAAAAATTGTCTAATGCTTTAGCAGAATATAAAGACGGAGTAAAAGAAAAGAAGTTTAAGAGAAAATTGAAAAAGGCAAGCAAACTTTTCGCAGTTGACATTGCCAGGTCATTAAAGAAAAATCGCAAGAGGGCACTTGCAGGAATGGAAGTTGTCGCCTAACGGCTCGTGCAACAGGAACCGGTAGGAAATGGTAAGATGCGTTTAATGCAATGCTGAACGAATACTGCTTTTCCTGGTAATCTTTGGCTATATACTTCCCTTCGAAGCCCGGTTCCAAAAAACTAAATCTCCCTGGTTGTGCAGTCGTTGATCGCTCGGAGTTTTCACGCTTATTTCATTGCGAATAAATGCTTTCAAATAAACCGGGAAGCATTTTGTGTTATGTGTTCAACAATTTGTTCAGGTAATTATAACTATTCGTAACATTCTGAATCGGCTGCGGCGCACCATCCTGTTCTACAAAGAAATACTTCATGCCTGATTCCTTAGCATTGTCGAAAATGCGTTTAAAATCTACAATACCCGTTCCTACTTCAGCCGGATTTTTAGTTTCCTTATCAAGGTCTTTTACATGCCAGAGAGGGAAACGCCCGGGATGTTCTTTGAATAATGCAACCGGGTCCTGGTTTGCTTTAGTAGCCCATGCAAGATCGAGTTCCATTTTTACCAGCTCTTTATTAGTGTTTGAAAGAATATAATCGAAAGGGCGATGTCCTTCTACATTATCAAATTCGGTTGTATGATTGTGGTAACCAAACTGCACACCTACTTTCTTACAGGCCTCACCAGATTTATTGAACACATCTACCGCTGTTTTAATTTCATCCAGCGTATTTACGGGTATACTGGAGCATACGAGGTAGCTGATGCCACCTTCTGCTGCTTTATCAGCCAGCTCCTGGTAATTTTCCTGCAGGTTAAGCGACCTGGGCGCATTTTTAAATTTTTCTATCACCTTTTGCATCCTGGCAGAATCGGCTGCTGTCTTCGCCATTTTCATGATCCGCGCCGGCGAGAAGGCTGCACCTCCTACATGCGCAGAGCGCCAGGTCATCCCCGCATCTTTAATCATGGCAGATAATTCTTTTGGCGTGTACCCATAGAAGTTGCCCTTCCCCGATCCTGCACTTTCCAGTTCCGTGTAACCGATAGCCGCTAATTTCGCAAGGGTGCCTTTTGCATCGGTGATCATTAAATCACCCAGCGTATACAGCTGCAGCCCTATTGCATGTGCAGGTTTTTTTCCGTCAAATATGCCTGCTTTACCAAACCCCGGCAGCAGCAAACCGGCTAACGCAAGCGAGCCGGATTGTTGTATAAATTTTCTTCTTGATGTCATGGATGTATTTTATAAAAATGAAAAATAAAGGTTTCGTGCGCAATGGTAATTTTATTGAGAAGGCTAAAGATCCTTGTGCACTATTAAACCTAATGATTCTTACCATGGCATCTATTAAATAGTAGCAACAGTCAAAATTCATCCCTGGCAATCGTTGCATCAAAGCATCGCCCTGATAAATTTACTGCTATTTTGTTTTATTTGTACGATGTCATCGTGAAGCTGCTATAAGTTAGTAAACTTACAAGTCAGTGTACGCTTTGCCGTTAGTTTTTGAAGTAGCTTCATAATATTTCCAGCCTTCAGTGGCCGAAACTTCCTAAGTGTTTTTGTATATATGTAAGTTGTTAAAGCAACATGGAATTATCTATTAATACTCTAAAAAATTCTTCTCTTACTGCAGGCGAAATAGTAAACAGAATATAATATCTTGTAAAAAAATTCGTTTTCATAGCCAAAACTAAAAAACTATGTTCCTTAAAAAACACCTGCTGGCTTTATGCCTTCTAATAGGCTCAATAAAGATTTGTAACGCCCAAATTGAAGTAGCGCATGTTACGTCTAAGAACTTTACCTCCACAGGCTTTGGCGGTTTTCTCAATTTTGCCATACCTGTTGCAGAAGTTAATTACGTAACACTTGAAGGAGGTTTTCAATACTTCAAAAATAAATATGACGAAGATCTGGCATTCATTCCCGTTTTGATCGGTTATCGGTATACATTAAATCAAACTGGTTCCGGATTTTATGTAGAACCCTATGCAGGCTATACTTTTGGCGCTTCTTCCATCGGTAAGTATGACGAAAATGGAGGCTACTTAGGCGGTGATGAAAAGGTGGAAGGGCCAACCGCTGGAGTTGGTGCAGGATACCTCATTGACCTGGGAAATATTCCATTCAATTTCGGGCTGCGGTACCAACATAACTTCGGCAATTACGCCACGAATGTTTTTTCTTTTAGGATATCGCATACATTTCATATTGGAAGAAGATCAGATGATTAAATTTTACAGGGATGCAAAACCGTGTAAATCCTTTTGGAGAAATTTTTGAAACACCGGCACGCGGCCTATGGATGGGCAATCGCGGTTACATTCATAATGAACATCGCGAAATTATTCGCCCGTACAAACTAAAGGCGTGGATTACCTGCAGGCTTGAATTCAAGGGAAGAAAGCGGGAAATTATGGCGGCGAACCGTTACACAGAATTATTTTTTTTTGATGAAGCCACTGCATTTGCAGCCGGCCACCGCCCTTGCTGCGAATGCCGCAGAGATGATTATAATACATTTAAAAAAGTTTGGCTAAAAGGAAACCCGGAATATAAATTCAACTATAAAACGTCCATACGTGAAATAGATGAAATTTTACAGGCGGAAAGAATAAATAAAGACGGTTCAAAGAAGACATACAAGGAAAGCAACAAAAATCTGCCCGACGGAACTTTTATAACCATCAGCAATCAAGCTTATCTTCTATGCAATCAATTCCTGTTTTTATGGA
>JALYYM010000701.1 GCA_030946565.1 Bacteroidota bacterium
ATCCCCGGTAATTATTTATTTATTTAAGCAACAAAAAAAGATCCCTAACACCACCAACAACAAGCTGCTGGCTTTTATTACCAAATCGCTGCAGTCATCGAAGGTGCCTAAAGTGAATGTAGAGAAAATAGCAAAAAATAAATCAGCCCATATTTTTCTTGATGCGAGGGAAAAAGAAGAATACAATGTTAGCCACATTAAAAATGCAATTTACATAGGCGATGAAAAATTTAATCTTGCATCTGTAAAAGAAATTCCAAAGAATGCCAACATTATTGTGTATTGCTCTGTTGGTATCAGGAGTGATAAAGTCGCAAAGCAGCTGATAGATGCAGGCTACAAAAATGTTCACAATCTCTTTGGCGGCATCTTCGAGTGGGTGAATGAAGGCCACCCTGTCTTTAACCCTGGCGGTTATCAAACACCCTACATACATGCTTATTCTAAATTTTGGGGCGCTTTTGTGAAAAGCGGCTATAAAGTTTACAACGAATATTAATTACTTACACCCTTCCGTTATTTCATAGCTAACATCTTTATCGCAATATGTAATGACGGCAGCCGTTTTATTTTGACACCGTAACCGGTTCATTTGTGAGAACGCTATGCGAACTATCAATACCGCAAACGGAAAACTTTTCCAAATGGTATTTTGTAGTATAAATTTGCGCTTTAATACCGCCCGGCCTATCAAACTATTTCCCCCATATTACATTTTGTGCATCCTGCTATTGATGGCTTGCTTTAATACGCAGGCACAGGAACGCTTTATTACCGGCAGGGTTACGATTGCCCAATCAGGGCTTCCTTTATTTTCCTGCAGCGTTTATGCCCTCAACTCCGGTAACGGCGTTATTACCGATGAGGATGGCAAATTTAGTTTTGCTGTGAGTGGAAAAACGGATTCTATCGCCATCTCCATGATCGGCTTTAAATCAATGGTGAAGCCGTTATCAAAAGCGAAAACACAGGTGATAAATTTTGAAGTTGAGCCCTCTGCAGCCTCCATGCAGGAAATAGTGGTGTCTGTGAAAGCAAAGTATACGAAGGCGCAACGGCTGGTGAAAAAAGTGATTGATAATAAAAATAAAAACGATGTATTTAATAATTCAACTTACCAGGCGCAAGTGTATGATAAGATAGAAGTTGATCTAAAAAACATTCCTGAAAAAATTCAGAAGAACCGTTTACTAAAGCCATTGGCCTTTGCATTTGAAAATATGGATACAACTGCTGATAACCAGAAAGTCCTACCAGTCTATCTTTCAGAGAGTACCTCAGATTTTTATTATAAAAAAAATCCTGAAAAAGAAAGATATGATTACAAAGCAATTAAAAGCTCAGGCATCGAAAACTCCTCCATGCTTACTTATATTGACGGCCTTTATAAAAGGATAAATGTGTATGAAAACAACATCAAGCTGGTGGATGTAAATTTTATAAGCCCCGTTGCGGATAACGCGTTGAATTATTATGACTATCACATTCTGGATACTTTATATTTTGGAAATCACCGTTGCATACAAGTTCAGTTTGACCCGCAGAATTTTGGCACCAATACCTTTAAAGGCTTCATGTGGATTGCAGATACGGTGTATGCTTTAAAATCTGTGGTGATGCACATGGATAAAAATGCCAATATCAACTTCGTAGATAAGTTTGAAATATCACAATTTTTTGAAGCCGAAAATCAAAAGAAATTTTTTCCTGAAAAAAATATTTTATACGTTGACCTCACTGTGCCTGCTCTGAAGAAAACGGGTTTGATCGCGAAGAAGACTACTTTATACGATGATGCAATTCTTAATAATAAAAGTATTGATACCGCCTTTGATAAAAAGCCGGTGGATGTTACCACGCTGGTGAATGATACTTCTAACTGGGAAGATATAAGGCTGGAGCCTTTAAGCAGGTCAGAAAATTCTGTTTACAAATTGATGGATACGCTCAACAAGATTCCTGTGGTAGAAACTTATAGCAAAATAATTTCTGCATTGAGCGATGGCTATTACACAACGGGCAATGTTGATATCGGAAACATCTATTCTTTCTATACAAATAATACGGTGGAAGGCACGCGGGTAAATTTTGGCTTAAAAACAAATACCGGCTTTAACCGGAAGGTACAATTGAAAGGATACATAGGGTATGCCACCACAACGCAGAAAACAAGTTACCAGCTTCGCTCCTTATTTGTATTAAATCCGAAAGCCTGGTCAACGCTTAAGCTTACGTACAGCAGCGATCTGTATGGCACGTATGATAATGAAGATGAACTTGATCAAAATTCAATCTTTGCCTTTTTTCTCCGGAGAGTAAAGTCACGGATAAAACTAATCAACAGGGAGGAAGCTGATGTTGAATACAGGAAGTATTTTGACAATGGTATTGCCATCGGCGGAGATCTGAATAAAAGTATTCTTACTCCGTATTTCAATGTGTATTATACCCATGGCAATTTTACGCCTTATCTTACTACAAAGCCGGATGTTTACAACAACGATTACGAAGTAAATGAAGCAAGTTTATGGCTTAGGTTTTCTCATAAGGAAAAATTTATTACACAACATTTTCGCCGGGGAAGCCTTGGCAGCAATTATCCCATCGTTACCCTTCGATACACCAAAGGAATAAAAGTGAACAACGGTTTCTTTAAGAGTGATTTTGATTATAGCAAATGGAATCTCAATATCGGGCATGATTTTACTGACGGAAGAATTGGCGAGCTTTCATACTCGATAGAAGCAGGTATCACAAAAGGCATTCTTCCTATTGTGCTGCTCGATGTGCAAAAAGGAAACGATACCTACTATTACAACAGCTATGCATTTAATAATATGAACAGGTATGAATTTGCTACCGACAAATATGTGGCGCTTGCTGTTGAGCAAACTTTTGGCAGCTTTCCTTTCAGGTATATTCCCGGCATACGGAAATTGAAATGGCGGTCGCTGGCTACATTCAGGGGAGTGCTTGGCGATATGTCGCCAGAAAACAGGATTGCCAATGGATATTACGATACTTCGATAGATTATCATTTTACTGTACCCGATAAGATACCCTATATGGAAGCCGGCGTAGGTATTGATAATATTTTTCATTTAATAAGAATAGATGCCATCTGGCGATTGAATTATTTAGATAATCCCGGCATTAGCAAATTCGGAATTAAAGGAAGTATTGAATTGAAGCTTTGATCTTTTATTGATCACTTACCCTAATTTTTTGTTCAC
>JALYYM010000703.1 GCA_030946565.1 Bacteroidota bacterium
GTGTAAACCCGAATAAGCTGTTGAAAATTCCTGGTACTGTCTCGTTTTTGCATTTTCGAAATCATAAGAGCCGTTAAAATAATCTTCTGTACCAGTGCCCACAATTGTAGCATAATCTTTATCGCCATCGAGGTAAAATTTTATTTCGCCTTCGCCCCACCAGCCATTATTACGAACGCCGATCGCCATGTACGTGCCGACATACTGTCCTTTGCCTTTTACGCCATCCACAATGGTATGAATGGAATTTTCTGCCGGTGACGACCTTCTGTATTGCGCGTGAAAATAACCCTCATCATTGCCCACTTCTGTCAGTGTATAATTGACCTGGTAATATAATCTCATAGCGTCATGATCATTTATATTCTCCATGGTTATTTTACATTTTTTTCTAAAGGGCATTTTCCAGTAACAATTAAATGCACTGCCAGGATTCACAGTTACAGCGAGGGAATTGAGTTGGGCATATTCATTCCATGCCATGCCGAAGAAGGCACCCACAGGGGCTTCTATCGAAGGCGTCGTTTCATCGTCCCAATAAAAACGAAGAATAGAAAATTGCCAGTTGCCTGTGGGTGTCATCCATATTTGTTGAATGGCACCAGGCCCTTCCATTTCAGCAATGGTAATGGTTTCACCGGGATTGATAATTATAAAAGGATTGATCTTCCAGCCTTTGCCAAGGTCTCTTGCTTCTTCCGCAGCATTTGTTACGTTTCGTTTCCCTTTGTCTTTTACCGGGTCGGCCATGCCGCCTTTCCCTTTTTCTCCTGTAAAATTTTCGGGGCTTATAGATCTTGTTTTTGCATCGGAAAGCCGCGATAAATTGCCAAGGCTCATATCAAGTCCGTTGAATTTTTCATTTTGACCAAAAACATTTATGCATAAAAAAAGAAATAACACTGGTAATATATTTTTCATAATTGAAATTTATTTTTTTATAAATGTATTACAAGATTGTCCGACTAACTCAATGAAGCCGCGCCGGTATCGGCCTCACCCCCAACCCCCTCTCCGAAGGAGAGGGGCCGTGAAACTAAATACCAGCGAGTGTTTGATTAAAATTGATAAATTTTATTCGCACAATAGTGAAATGTATTACAGTAAAAAGATATGGAAAATGAATTATCAAATCAACCTGCAATTATATTTTCGTGAATATTTTTGAACTAATACGGGAACGTTTTTTACAGGTTAGCCAATGCTAGCTGTTATGCGTAGCCGACATATAATAAACAAGCTTGCCTCCTTTCATTATTTCGTCGTGCGTAATATATAAGCGATTAAGCGTTTTACCATTCAACTCAATTTTTTGAATGAATACATTTTTATCGCTTTGATTTTTTGCTTGAATTGAAAAAGTATTACCATTCTCCAAATGCAGCGTGGCACTGTTTATAGCAGGGCTGCCGATCTGATAAATATCTGATCCGGGAGCAACGGGATAAAAGCCCAGAGAACTAAAAATATACCAGGCACTCATTTGCCCTGTATCATCGTTTCCTCCCAGTCCATCCGGGCCAGTGTGGTACTGGTTATTTAAAATCATACGAACGGTTTGCTGTGTTTTCCAGGGTTCATCCGTCCAGTTATATAAGTAGGCCACATGATGCGAAGGCTCATTGCCATGTACGTATCCACCAATAATTCCATCCCGCGTAATGTCTTCCGTTTCTGCAAAAAATTTATCAGGAAGATGCATGGTAAAAAGCGTATCGAGGTAATGCGTGAACTTTTTCTTTCCACCCATTAGCTGAATTAACGAAGCAGGATCTTGTGGGACAAACAAACTGTAGTTCCAGGAGTTGCCTTCAATGAATCCTTCGCCTGATGTACTCAGCGGATCAAAATCTTTCTTAAATGAACCATCGCTCAGCCGTGGCCGCATAAAGCCCGTTGATGAATCAAAAACATTTTTATAGTTTTTGGAACGATTGATAAATTCATTATAGATTTTTGTTCTGCCCAGTTTTTTCGCCAGCTGCGCAATTGCCCAATCATCGTAGGCATATTCAAGTGTTGTGGAAGTGCCGGTGCCATTTTTATCCACGGGAATAAAACCCATATCCTCGTACAAACCAATACCATCATAGCTCCTGTGATGCGCGGTGGCTATGCAGGCATCAAGCGCCTTGTTTGCATCAAAGGGAG
>JALYYM010000750.1 GCA_030946565.1 Bacteroidota bacterium
TTTAAGCGTTTATTAAATGAAGGCTTCTCTTGTGAAAATACTTTTATCAATTATTTACCTTCTTACACAGCTCCCGGGCATACAACTATATTTACCGGTTCTGTTCCTGCTATTGATGGTATTGCAGGCAATGACTGGATTGATCAAAACACAGGCAGGCACTGGTATTGTACGGAAGATACATCTGTGCAATCTGTAGGCACGACTTCGGCGGAGGGACAAATGTCTCCAAAAAATTTATTGGTATCAACCGTCACAGATGAACTACGACTGGCTACAAATTTTCAATCGAAAGTAATTGGTGTTTCGCTTAAAGACAGGGCGTCTATATTACCGGCAGGCCACACGGCTAATGGTGCTTTTTGGTTCGATGATGCTTCCGGAAATTTTATTACCAGCACTTACTACATGAAAGAATTGCCCGGCTGGTTAAAAGATTTTAATAATAAAAAAGTGCCTGAGCAATTAGTAGCAAATGACTGGTCCACGTTTTACCCGGCAAATACTTACAAACAAAGTACCCAGGATGATGAGCCATGGGAAGGGATATTTAGTGGTGAAAAAACCTCAGTCTTCCCGCATCATTTGGCTGGCTTGTATAAACAAAATAATGGGTTCATACGCAGTTCTCCTTTTGGAAATTCACTAACGCTCGAGTTAGCCAAGGCAGCATTAGATGGCAACAAAATGGGACAAGGAACAGTTACAGATTTTCTAACTATTAATTGTGCCTCCACCGATTATGTAGGCCACATGTTTGGGCCAAATTCTATTGAAACAGAAGATACGTACCTGCGCCTTGATAAAGACTTAGCGAGCTTTTTTAAATACCTCGATGATAAAGTAGGCAAAGGAAACTACATAGTATTCTTAACTGCTGATCATGGTGTAGCGCATTCAATCAATTTTATGAAGGAACATTTATTACCTGCAGATTTTTTTAATAGTGCCGCTTTATTAAATAAACTCAACACGGCTCTTGCACAAAAATTTGGTTTGAATGGCCTCGTTACTTCAGGTATTAATTACCAGGTAAATTTTGATTTGCATAAAATTGACAGTAGCCGCATTAACTTCGATGCCGTAAAAAAGGTTACAGTAGATTTTTTACAAAAACAACCGGGTGTTGAGTTTGCCGTTGATATAGAAAACATTGGTGCTGCACCTATTCCTACTCAAATAAAAACAATGATCATAAATGGATATTACAGCAAAAGATGCGGGCCTGTCATGATTATACCAGAGCCAGGTTGGTTTGAAGGTTTTGAAAAAGGTACTACACATGGCACCTGGAATCCGTATGATGCACACATCCCTTTAATATTTATGGGTTGGGGTGTTCAGCATGGAGAAACGAATCGTGAAATTAATATGACCGACATTGCTCCAACGATTGCAGCATTATTACATATTCAAATGCCGAACGGATCTATAGGTAAAGTGATAAGTGAAATAAAAAAATAGGCCGGCAAAATCTCAGGAATGTAATGTGCTATAAAGTAGCGTTAAACTAACACTAAACTTTTTTGATGCCGGTTATTTTAAGTAATTTAAGTTATAAATTTTTCTAATCGCACTGTAAAAATTATTGTATATGAAAGCACATTTACAATTTGGGATTTTAATTTCTTTATTATTCTCTTACAACCTTCCTGGTTGGAAGAATACGTTGCCAGAATATAACCTTGCTGGTAGCCAAACAAAACCAGCACTTAATTTAAAGACAAATCCGGCTTTTGATAACGAGGTAATATATGTAGTAATTGATTCTTTAAAAGATAAAGATAATCGCGCTAATATCGTTTGGGGGGAGAATGGATACTTTTTAGCTAATGATTTTTTTCAAAAAAAGCTGGCAGCAGATTTAAAGAATGATTTTGGCAGGCGCGGTTATACTATCGCTTTTTGTACAGAAGATGAAGCACGAAGGGATAATATTAAGGCCGATTGGAGACTTAGTTTAGACATTACGTATTTGTACAAATACGCTTCCAGCATGTCTTCTGTCACTATTCCGGTAGCAAACGAAACGCTTGCATCCAACACCGTGCATAGCACGGATAATTCGTTCGGATGGCCGGGCATTCCCCCTACTTACGATAACGTATATACGCAGTTTCAACATTATACCGCCACTTCTGCGGAGGTAAGGATGATTCTTCGCCTTAATTTAAAAAATGATTTAGGTGGAAAAGACATCCGGGATAAAATCAAAAGCAAGTACGGAGGAATGAAGCATAGTGAGACGATTTATGATAGCCAAAGCAGGTCCCAAGATCCGCCCTTGTCCGTTCCCGTTAGTTCTATGAATTCCCCTCGTGATAATATAGCTGTAAGTGTCCTGAATGGTCTCTATCAAAAGGCTTATTCAGATATTAAGGACAATATAGAAAAAGCCGTTAACTAGATCACTGTTTATTGCGCGTAGTCCATTTCAAAATCTCCTTTAATCCTTTCCATAGACGGATTAAAATATCCAAACTTTACATCGGGAAATTCTTCTCTTATGAGTTCCAACAATTGCTTAATGCCAAGGCATTCGCCTGTGTCCGTAACACCAATCTTACCGAGATACCAATCAGGATCAATATTAAAATTACGCCATTGGATCATTTTGAGGTTGGTTGATTTTATCAACTTTCTCAGCGCTTCATATTCTTCCACGCTATCCGTCATGCCGGGAAAAACAAAATAATTTATACTGGTCCATCCACCATACGCAGACACTACTTTCAGGCTTTCAATTATATCATCAAACGCATAATTATTCGGACGGTAATAAGGAGTGTAAATAGATTCTCTTGCAGAGTTAGTACTTACACGAATACTATTTAATCCCGCTTCGCAAAGTGCTTTCACGGCCTTCGGATCGCTGCCGTTAGTGTTGATATTAATACTTCCGTTTTGCGTGTGTTTTCTTATCTCAATAATTGCCTGCTTAATTGTTTGCCACATCAGCAAAGGCTCGCCTTCACAACCCTGCCCAAAACTAACAATAGGAAAAGGCGCGGTTTCAAGATGAGAAACTGTGTATTCAATTATCTCTTCTGCACTTGGCTTAAACATAAGCCTGTCTTGTGTCGAAACAATTGTTTCATCAATAGGTTGAAAGGAAATGCATCCAATACAATTGGCATTGCATGCAGGCGATGTTGGAACGGGACATTCCCATCTTCCCATAAAGTAATTTCTTGCTGCCGGGCAATGATAAGTGTTGCAACAATTATTGCCCAAATGTTGAACCAAACGGTTATGGGGAAACGCAGTTAAGATATTTGCTACGCCCTCTTTTATTTTCTTGTCATCAAAGCCTGCACTCTCCTGCCGGATATCATTTTCGATTCTTAT
>JALYYM010000719.1 GCA_030946565.1 Bacteroidota bacterium
ATGTACGTGTAAAGAAAAAATACAGGAAAAGACAATGAAGAATATAGTCTTGATTTTCTTAGCGGTTTTCGGAATATACATTGTACAAAAATACGTGTAATGATGACTAACGGTTTGTGATTTTAAATTGAATACCTTCAAATTATAAAACAATAAAATGGAAGCAAAAACTGAAATGAAAATTGATGAGTGGCTGTCCGGTGATTACGATGCAGCCACCAAAGAAGAAATAAACCAATTAAAAAAAGACGATGCGTCGCAGCTTGAAGATGCCTTTTATAAAGACCTGGAGTTTGGCACAGGTGGCCTTCGTGGGCTTATGGGTGTAGGTACTAACAGGATGAACAAATACACAATTGGCATGGCAACGCAAGGCTATGCAAATTACCTGAAGCAGTGTTTTAATAAAGTATCTGTTGCTATTGCCCATGACAGCAGGAATAACAGCCGCAAGTTCGCCGAAATAACCGCTAATATTTTTGCTGCGAACGACATAAAAGTTTATTTATTTGAATCACTTCGCCCAACACCTGAGCTAAGTTTTGCCATTAGAAAATTTGGTTGCCAGGGTGGAGTAGTATGCACTGCATCGCATAATCCTAAAGAATACAATGGCTACAAAGCTTACTGGGATGATGGTGCCCAAATGGTACCGCCACATGATGAAAATGTAATTACAGAAGTAGCAAAAATAAAAAGCCTTGCTGATGTAAAATGGAGCGGGCACGAAGACAATATAACAATTATTGGGAAAGACTTTGATGCAGAATATATTGATATGGTGAAATCGCTGAGCGTGAATCCTGAGATATGTAAGCAGCAACATGACCTGAAAATTGTTTACACTCCCATTCACGGCACGGGCATAATGCTGGTGCCACAGGCATTAGAAGCTTTTGGTTTTGATAACGTTCATATCGTGGAAGAGCAGGCTGAGCCCAATGGGAATTTTCCAACAGTCGGCTACCCTAATCCCGAGGAAAAAGAAACGATGAGCATCGCATTAAAAAAGGCAAAAGAGCTCGATGCAGATATTTTATTAGGTACTGATCCCGATGCTGATCGTGTAGGCATAGGTGTTAAAAATAATGATGGTGAATGGATATTGCTCAATGGTAATCAAACCGCGCTGCTGGTGTTTAATTATATTATAGAGGCACGGAAAATAAAGGGAGTAGCGAAGCCAAATGATATGGTGATAAAGACTATCGTAACAACTGATATGATTGACATAATCGCGAAAGCAAACGACATCAAATGTTACAATGTACTCACCGGCTTTAAATGGATAGCAGAAATGATAAAGGAGAAAGAGGGAAAAGAAAATTATGTGGTAGGCGGCGAAGAAAGCTTCGGGTTGATGATTGGTGATAATGTACGCGATAAAGATGCGGTAAGCGCTGTCGCCATTATCTGCGAAATGGCCGCGGTGGAAAAAAGCAAAGGACAAACTTTATTTTCCAGGTTATTAGAATTGTATGTAAAATATGGATTTTATAAAGAAGACCTTATTTCGATAACTAAAAAAGGTATGCATGGCTCTAAAGAAATTGCAGACATGATGGAAGGATTTAGAAGTGATCCTCCAAAAGAAATTGCCGGTAGCGTAGTAACAGAAGTTCGGGATTATGAAAAGCAGGAAAAAAGAAATCTAAAAACAAATGAAGTTGAAAAAATTTCTTTACCAAAAAGTAATGTCTTACAATTTTTTACAGAAGACGGTAGTAAAATTTCTGCGAGGCCAAGCGGTACAGAACCGAAAATTAAATTTTATTTTGGCGTAAGCATGCCTTTAAAAAATGCAGAGGAATTCGAGGCCACCGAGCAAAAACTTAATGAGAAAATTAAGAATATTATATCTTCGATGGGTCTCAAGTAGCGATTCAATGTCTTTATTTAAGACTCTCATTTAAAGTATTTCGCAGGGTTGCTTAAAAAAGTAAACATCATTAGAGCGAACAAATAGGTCGCTAAATTTTTAAAATATTGATTATAAACGATTTAAGAAAAAGCTTGATTTTTGGCAACATTTTTGAGCATAATAGGATATATCCATAATAATCCTATTTAAAATTCAATAACATTTAAACGCCATCCCGTTTTAACATCATTTTAGAAAAACCCAAAGTAATCGAGGCAACCTCCCAGGAGGTTGCCTTTTTGCGTATGTCTAATAAAATATATGGGATTAAGGTTACAATTAATTTCCGGTGGCGCCATCTCGTACCTTCACTTTCTTTTTGCCACTATTCTTCTTTTCATATTCGAGCACTTCTTTTGGCTTCACTTTTTTTGGTTCATCAATCACTATTTCGGTTGGCTTTGGTGTTTCCATTAACCGGCCGCGATCATACTTTTCTATTTTAAGAATTCTTCCTGTAGATGGATCGTAATAAGTCCAGTCGCCATTCTTTACACTATATTGTTCTGCCTTTACTATTTTAAAACTGATAATTTCATTATTACCCTGCCCATATACCGGGATGGTATCATAAGGCGCATAAGGGTTGTAGCCTCGCCAGCTTTCTTCCCGGAGCAAATCTCCCAGTGGGCTGAAATATTGTGACGTACCATCTTTGCCTCCATACCTGTAATTTTCTATCGCAATAATATCACTTTGTAAAGTGTACTTCCGCCATACGCCTTCTTTTTTATCATTTACAAATACACCTTCTTCTTCATAACCTGGCTCGCCACGCAGCGGATCCTTATGCACAACCCACTTGCCTTGCTTCATTCCTTTGTTATCAATCGCATTTAATGTATCTCCGTTTACAGATAAGTTAAAGGATTTATATTGCGCATCAGCTACTGAGAAAAAAAATTGCAGCCCAACAATAATCAATGCTAACTTTTGTACTTTTAAATTCATGCTTTCAATTTTAAAACTTCTATAAATGATCTTTACTGTTTTGCTTCCCAGGCCAATGATTCTTATTATAACCCACCTCAACAAATTTAGCAATTTCAAACCCTTTATCTCTTTCAGCGCCGGCTTGTTTGTAACAATTTTAACCTTTACGAATGCATCGGCACAAATCGCCCCAACAACCGCTGCTGAACGATTGAACGGATTATCAAAGAAAAAATTATTAATGAAAGACACTTTATTGAATAGTGTAAAGTTTAGAAATATAGGCCCCTCGGCGATGAGCGGCCGGGTAGTTGATATAGAAGTAAATCCAAACGATCCGATAGAATTTTATGTGGCTTATGCTACGGGTGGCCTTTGGCATACTACAAATAATGGCCAAAGCTTCACACCCGTTTTTGACCATGAAGATGTGATTGGCATTGGCGATATAGCTGTTAATTGGCAAGATAACGAAATATGGATTGGCACCGGTGAAGCGAATAGCAGCCGATCTTCTTATGCAGGCGTCGGCATGTACAAAAGTGATGATGCCGGTAAAACGTGGCATTACCTTGGCTTGCCGGAAAGCCAGCATGTTGGGAAAATAATACTGGATCCTAATAATAAAAACATTGCGTGGGTTGCAGTAATCGGGCATTTATATTCACCCAATAAAGAAAGGGGAGTTTATAAGACAATTGATGGAGGCAAAACATGGAAACAATCACTATTTGTAGATGACAATACCGGCGCCATTGATATGGATATTAACCCAAAAAATTCGTCAGAAATATATGCGTGTATGTGGCACCGTGAGAGACGTGCCTGGAACTTTGTTGAGAGTGGAAATACATCGGCTATTTATAAAAGCATGGATGGTGGGGATACCTGGAAAAAAATAACAGGCAAGGGGACAGGCTTCC
Organism: Bacteroidota bacterium; assembly: GCA_030946565.1. Next base: position 3,778 of record JALYYM010000719.1, read on the forward strand.
CCGGGGATGAGGGTACGGGCAGAATAGGTATTGCAGTATATGCAGCGAATCCGCAAATTATTTATGCATCAATTGATAACCAAAATCATCGGCCGGATACAGCGAAAAAGCACACTGACTCGACGAGATATTTGTTGGCTGATTTTAAAAACATTTCAAAAGAAAATTTTTTAAAACTTGACAGTAAGAAGCTGGA
>JALYYM010000753.1 GCA_030946565.1 Bacteroidota bacterium
TCAAAAAATAAGATCCAGTTCTTATCTTCCGCTCTCGCAAATAATAGTTCCAGGTTTTTCTCCGTCTGCCCAATGTATTTTGAAACCACCATGGAGAGATCAATTTTATAAACATCTTTTTGCGTCTCATTTCCAAGCACATTTGCGGTGAGTGTTTTACCGGTTCCGGGAGGTCCGTAAAATAAAACCCTGTATCCTTTTCTCAATCGCTTTTGCATTTTCCATTCATCCATTAAAGCGGGGTTATAATCGATCCATTGCTTTAAACTTTTATAATGTCTTTTTACATCAGCGTTCATCACAATATCTTCTGACGTGAGTTCTGTGGTTATTTTTTTTGCAGGAAAATTAGTACCGAAATGCGGCGGTGCTGCCGTTCCGAAAAGAAACAAGTCGATGTAATCCATTGCCATAATAATCTTACCGCTAATAGTCGGCTCACCGGCTGAAAGTTCTTCCAGCCATAAAATTTTTCTTCTTGCAAAATCATTATCTGACCAGAAAAGTTTTTCGATTTCCGCCCTCCTGTTTACATCATCACCTGCTAAAAGAAAAACCGCTGTCTGCCCCGTGGGCAAAAAGCCCCTAAAGTTTTTACCACGCACCCCTCCTATCTCCGGAAAATCACCGGAGGTTTTTAATTTTTCCTGTATGGCGCGATCAAATAATTCCGGTATTGCGTGAGGTGCCAGGCCAATTAATAGTAGCGTGGCAGCACATTGATTCTTGTCAAAGTTATAGGTCGTAATAAAATTTTTCACAGGCAAGCCCCAGGTGTCAACCGCAGGCATCTCCGGCAGTTCCTGGTCTGAAGGGTTGTTCAGGCGATAATTGATCAGGTCCCTGAGATAGTCAAACTCGGGCAGGTTGCTATTAAAGCTTTCAAAGTTGTTTGCATTTGGATCCATGGAATCAGGTATAAAATGATTTAATATGATAACAACGATGGGTTTTGCTTACAGGTTAGCAGTAACATTATCGCAACAGGTTCCACATGGTAAAAGCGGAACATGCGAACAGCCAATTCCTTCTACGTCTGCTAAAAAATCCAGGAACTCTGCCTTACAGCCTTTGCCATACGCATCGCAAATAGCATCCAATCCTTCTTTTCCGGCTCCAATAATTAACGCAAAAGCATCACCACCACACCAGGCAGTAATTTTACAGGATACCCAGCAATGTTTCCACTTGTCAGTTTGATTAGGAAAATTATCAAGTGCATATTCATAAAACTCGTAAGCACATAATATGGCAGCTACCACTGCCGCTCCTATTGCAGCAGCAGCTAAAGGGCTTTTTTGAATATTGTCCCCCTTAGAAAGTGCCTCCTGTTGTATAACGTGAGTTAGTTCATGCGCCAGCAAAAATTTTCCTTCTGAATTTCCGGGATTGTATTTCCCCTGGTTAAAATAAATATCACGGCCATGTGTAAACGCCTGCGCCTGTAATTCCCTATTCATATTTACTGCATCGCTATCGTTGTGAATTCTTACATTACTAAAGTCTGCACCAAAAGAGCTACTCATTTCATTTAATACTTTTGGTGGCAACTGATTTCCTTTACCACTTGAATTATCAACTCCCGAAGAAATATTCTGCGACGCCGTATTTGTTCCAGCCTCTTGTTTCGCCTGGATATTGTTAGTTTTCTTTTTTTCTTTTTCCTCCTTCATAGGATCATCCATTTTCTGAATTTCCTTTTTCTTTTCTGTCTCCGGCCCCTGTAGAGATGTGGAAAGCCTTTGAATATTATCCATCCTTTTTTGTTGCAAAAAAGGTGAAGCACTTTGTTTATTTACTACCGCATTTGCAACCGAATCTGCTTCACGCTCATACTTGTCACCGGGTTCACTTACTGATAGTTTTGCCTGGAAGAAGGAACCTCTTTGTCCGGGTTTATTTATATCATTTTGTTTTGAAAAAAATGGCTCCTTTTTTGATTCATCATGCTGATGCAGATTATGATGAGCGTATACAGGTGAACAACATGACATGATAAATATTTTAAAGGTTGGACCTCAACCCTGTCCCTCTCCGCGGCGGAGAGGGACAGGGTTTGTTAGAGCAATTTTGAATAATCAACTATTTTAAAAACACTGATAATCTTTTTTTTGATTGCGATGACTTCATTTTATTCTTTACGTTAATTTCTTCAACAGTTCTTCTCCTAAAAGTCTATAGTCTTTGGCGGCATTGGAATTTTTATCAAATGAAAAAATATCCGTTCCTGCTTCCTGCGCTTTCGCAAGGCTTATGCAGGTACGTATATGCGTTAGAAAGACTTTCGTTCCAAATTCACCTTCCAATTGTTCCTGCACATGATGATTCATTATTTTACGCTCATCAAATTTAGTAAGAACAAAGCCCAGCAAATTAATTTTCGGATTCAATCTTTTTTTTATCGAATTAAACTGGCGCATAAAACTATGTACGCCTTTCAGCGGTAAGAATTCTCCCTGCAATGGAATGATGACTTCATCGCAGACTACGAGTGCATTCACCGTTAACATGCCAATGGAATGCGGACAGTCAATAAAAATAAAATCATATTCTTTTAAAACCGGTTGCAATATCCAGCTCAACACCTGCTCCCGGCTGTACACACTTACCAGTTCCATCTCAGCATCGGCGAGCTCGATAGAAGAAGGCACAATGCTAAGGCCCGGTTTTAATTCAACAATTGCTTTTTTTATATCTGAACCCTGACCTGTGATTTCCTTTTTTATTTCAGTGTACAAATTAGACTCGGGCGCATCCTTCATTCCTAATGATTGTGAAAGATTGGCTTGCGGATCAGCATCTACAAGCAAAACTTTTTTCCCTGAAAGCTGGAGAGTCGCGCCAAGATTAATAGTTGTTGTGGTCTTGCCGACTCCGCCTTTTTGGTTGGCAAGCGCTATAACGGGCATGGTAATCTGTTTTAATTACAAAAATATTTTTCCCTAATCATTATAGTAATACATCGCTTTTTCCCAAACACATTTTCCAACAGCGGCGCCTAATTTTTGCCCCAAATCATTTCCTCTTTTAAAATGAATACCGCCATACAAACGCGATATTCCCGCTTCTTCCGCAGCAGCCGTAAATGTAGGCCAGTCAAGCATTATATCGGTAACGGGCGTTTTACCCGGCTCTATCCTGGATGATCCCGCTTTTACCAAAAAGCAGCCGTCAAAGGTCTCTTTATGCGTATACGATTGCAGGATAAATGCAGCGGCACGGCTGAATGTACTGTGCCCCGAAACATGCTCGGCAAAAGGCGGCGTTACAAAAGTAGAAAGCTGGTAAGGCATCCAATCTTTACCATCCATCTCAACGATTCCTTTGAATGGGCCACCCCATGCTCTTATTTTTTTACCCTTGTATAATTCATGCACAGCAGTAATGGGCCTGACAGAATCAAATCGTCTCTTACACTCCCAACAGGCGATAGAAGCATCGAACAATGCATTAGTCAATGCAAAAAATAATTTAATACAATCTTTGTTTCCATACTTTTCTTTTTCACAAACGAATTGCGCAATCTCACACCAATGGCCCGGCGGTGTATAAGAGCCGGGGCCATCTTCCCAATATTCTGCAATGGCCTTTTCTTTATCATTCAGCGATTCACTTATGGCAATAATTTCCTGAACCTGTTTTTTAAATTCATTTGGTGAATCCTTTGTATTATAAGGTGGTTCCGGCCTGAATTGTTTTGCAAATATTAATGCGAAGGGTTTTACCAGTGGCCAGTGCGGCACAAGAAAATTTTGTGTTTTTCCGTTTACCAAAAGAGGTTGCCAGTGATTGATATCTTTTACCGGCGCAGGTTCGGGAGGATTAACGGGATGATAGCCCGAAAAATCGGCCCATGGCGCAAAATGAAAAAGTATACCCAGCTGGTTCGATTCATCGCCATGTCGGTAATCGGTTATCAAACGTGCCACGAGATTGCCGATGCCTGGTGCCGTTTTAATATCGAACGAACAATCATCAGGATAAAAATTACAGCTATTCATCAGGTCGCGAAACATGTTACGGTTTTCCGGTGGCAGTGCAAGCCAAAACAGATCGGTAAGTACGCGATACGCCGCATAGCTGAACGTTTTTTCGATTTCATTTTCTGCGCAGCCTTCATCATATCTTTTTATATAGCGGGAAGTAGTTGTGCTGAAAGCGCATTTATTATAAACGCTCCACGCATCATACATGGCAGTATGAACCATCGCCAATGCCCTTGCTGCAAATGGCGGCGAAGTATTGGTAAGTTTGATGGCATCAAGCGTTAACTGGGTCCATTGAAGAGCAAGAGGCTTTGAATAAGGAGCTGGCATATTGTATTTATTTTGAAATTATTTCAACAGTTATTTCT
>JALYYM010000725.1 GCA_030946565.1 Bacteroidota bacterium
GGTTAATCAACGCCCATGGCTACTTATAGGTTTGCTCATGGCCATTATAATATTGATACTATTTATTTGTGCATACGTTGGACGGCCGAAAAAAACATCTTCTACATTGCCGGGCCAGAAGCACAACGTTTCTTCTATTCAAATGGCGAATAAAATACCTGCATAAAAATTTTCAACACCATTACAAATATTGCCTGCAAGCACTAAAGAATACCGGCAAAAGGAAGTGGAATGATAATTGCCTTTTCCCATTAGAGTTTACATTACTAGCTGCAGTAAACAATAAAACCATTTGCTATGAAATTTTTTAAACGGCTTTTGGGCAATGCACCAGGTCGTGCAGATGACCTTCAGAAAAATGCAAGCGGCAGCAAGCCTGACCTGGATTATGAACTTTCCCTTTTAGAAGAATGCAAGCAAAAGCGCGACGCAAATATTGAAGATATGGCCACCTTAAAGATCGAAGATATTGACAGATCAATAGCTGCATATCAAGACCAGGTGAATGCATATATTTCCAGGGGAAAAATAATCATTTGCAGAATTATTGAGGAAAAAATTAGCCAGCTCACAACGGCCCGGAAGATTGTGCAAAAACGAATGCCTGCGCCAGCGTTTTTTACTTCCTGAATTTCTTTACCGGAAGAACCCGGATAAAAGTATAATCCTGAAAGAATATACTTTACTACTTTTATATAAAGCAACAATTAAGATCTGCTTAGCCCTTCTTTATTTATAAAAATAGTAAACAAATACCCCGTGAAAAAAACATGTTTGGTAATTGTCCTGGCATTGAATGCCGGAATTTTATTCGCCCAATCGCAGGAGCCGCCTGCCTTTTGGGAAGATGAATTTAAAAATGAATACAACCGCGAACCAATGCATGCGACTTACTTTGCTTATGAAAGCAAAGAGCTCGCGTTGCAAAACGATCCCTCGCAATCGAAAGAATTTCAATCCTTAAACGGCAACTGGAAATTCAATTGGGTTGATAAGCCGGCTAATCGTCCTTTAGGCTTTTGGAAAACAAATTTTGATGACAGCCATTGGGTAGATTTTCCTGTGCCCGCCATGTGGGAAATGAACGGCTACGGTGTTCCTATCTATACCAATATCCGTTACGATTTTGATTATCTTATGAAACCAGATCCGCCGAAAGTGCCGGAGCAATACAATCCTGTGGGTTCTTATCGCAAAGAAATAGTGATAGATAAAAGCTGGAAGGGGAAAGACATTTATATACAATTTGGTGCGGTGCGTTCCTGCTTTTATGTATGGGTGAACGGGCAATGGGTTGGCTACAGCGAAGACAGCAAGCTGGCCGCTGAATTTAATATTACTAAATATATAAAGGTTGGTCAAAAGAACCTTATTGCTTTCCAGGCTTATCGCTGGAGCGATGGCAGCTACATAGAAGACCAGGACATGTGGCGGCTGGCCGGTGTATGCCGCGGTGTAAATATGTATGCCCGCAACCCGGTACACATCCGCGATATACAAATCATTCCTGATCTTACCAACAATTATAATGATGGTCAGTTACACATTAGCCTTGACTTCTTGAATAATAGTGATAATGCGTTTCGCAACTATAAAGCATCTTTTGAATTGTTGGACTCTTCCGGCAAATCAATTGAGAAAAAAACTATCTCGCTTACTGATTCAACGATCTTTAAAAATGTTATGTTCTCTGTTAGCCATCCAAACAAATGGACAGCAGAAACTCCCTACTTGTATACTATAGTTACCACCTTAACTAACGGGAACGGTAACACGATAGAGGTGATTCCGCAAAAGGCCGGTTTTAGAAAAGTTGAAATAATAGATGGCGTTTTAAACGTAAATGGAAAAGCTATCCTCATAAAAGGTGTGAACCGCCATGAAATGGATCCGCTCACAGGGCAGGTTGTAAGCCGGGAACGCATGGAGCAGGATGTACGCCTTATGAAGGAAAATAACATTAATGCAGTGCGCACTTCACATTATCCTAATGATCCGTATTGGTACGAGCTGTGCGACAAATATGGTTTATATGTGGTGGGCGAAGCTAACCTTGAATCGCATGGAATGGGCTTTGGTGCTAATTCATTATCTAAAAAACCCGATTGGTTACTGCAACATTTCCAACGCAATACCCGGTCAGTAGAGAGAGATAAAAATCATCCCAGCGTAATTATCTGGTCAATGGGCAACGAAGCAGGTATGGGTATCAATTTTGAAAAGTGCTATGATTGGATCAAGCATCGTGACCCTTCACGCCCCGTGGAATACGAGCCTGCAAGTGCTACCTCTTTTTCTGATATCTATTGCCCGATGTATCCGTCTCCCGATGATATGGTTCATCATGTATTGCATGACAACAGCAGCAATAACAAGCCTTTCATCCTGGTGGAATACGCACATGCGATGGGAAATACAGAAGGCAATTTCAATGATTACTGGGATACGATTCGTAAATATTACCCGCACATGCAGGGAGGCTATATCTGGGATTTTGTTGACCAGGGTTTTCAAAAAGTTACGGATCGCGGTGACACCATTTGGGCGTATGGTGGCGACTATGGTGTCGACATGCCGAGCGATGATAATTTCAATTGTAACGGCCTGCTGGCGCCAGACCGCACATTACATCCGTCAATGCTGGAAGTAAAAAAGCAATATCAAAATATTCACACGTCACCGGCAGATTTGATGACGGGGAAAATAATGGTGTATAACGAAAACTTTTTTAAAGACCTGCACGCTATTTATTTTGATTGGGAACTGATAGCCGATGGAAAGATCATTCAAAAAGGAAAATATGAATCACTGAACATCGCCCCACGGGATTCTGCAATTGTTGATTTACATTATGCTTTACCAAAAGTGGGCTACAAAGAAATCTTTTTGAATGTTTATTATAAAACAAAAAATAACGAAGGAATGGTACCTGCAAATTGGGAAATTGCAAAAGATCAGTTAACCTTATACAGTCATTATGCAAATGAACTTGCCATCCCATTGACTGCAGATTTACAGGTACGGATGACCGATAGTTTGATTACTATTGGTAACCATACCGTAAAAATTGCCTTCAGCCGCAAAGATGGTTTGTTGCATGAATATGATATAGATGGCGCCAATTTCCTGAAGGATGGATTTTCTTTAAAACCAAACTTCTGGCGGCCTCCAACCGATAATGATTATGGCGCCGGCCTGCAAAAAACATTGTTAAACTGGAAACGGGCGAGCCATAATTATTCGTTGGCCGGCTTTGAGGTGGATTCAACAAGTTATAAAAATATAAAACTGAATATGCATTATTCATTACCGGATGTATATGCCATGCTCGATATTTTTTATGAAATAAATGGTGACGGTATAATTAAAATAACTGAATCAATGCATGCTGACACCGCCAGGAAGGTGCCTATGCTGTTTAAATTTGGAATGCAAATGATGCTGCCAAAATCATTTGACCAGATGGAATGGTATGGCCGCGGGCCAACGGAAAATTATGCAGACTGTAAAGATGCGGCGTTGATTGGCCTGTATAATATGAATGTGAGCGACCAGTTCCATGCATACATAAGGCCGCAGGAGACAGCGAACAAAACGGATGTGCGTTGGGTAACACTTACTGATGTAAACGGAAAAGGAATACGCATAAGCGGCGATACTGTTCTGAATATTTCCGCCCGTCATTTCCTGGATGAAGACCTTGATGAAGGAATAGAAAAACATAATGCGCATACCGGCGAACTAAAGGAAAGAGATATGACAGTTTTGAATATTGATCTTAACCAAACAGGCGTGGGAGGAATTAATTCATGGGGCACCTGGCCTTTGGAAAAATACAGGATGAATTACAA
>JALYYM010000045.1 GCA_030946565.1 Bacteroidota bacterium
TTAGTTCAGGGTGTGTACATATTTGAGCTGCTTGTTACAGATAACAATGGTGCGAACGGTTACGATACCATTATTGTGGCTGTAAATGCAGCAGCAGTAAACATTCCACCAATTTCTAATGCAGGCAATGATCAAACAATTACTTTACCATTGGATAGTGTTGCACTTTCAGGAAATGGAATGGACGCGGATGGCTTTATAAAAGCGTATAGCTGGAAGCAAATTTCCGGGCCTTCAAATGGAAAAATTGTGTTAGCCTCTGGTGCAAACACATTAGTCAATAATCTCGTGGCCGGCACTTATGATTTCGAACTAACGGTAACGGACAACCTGGATGCATTCGCAAAGGATACGGTAACAATTGTTGTTGCAGCTCCGCGAATTTCATTTCAAAATAGCAACAGGCTAAAGGTGTACCCGAACCCGGTACAAGATAATGCGACGCTTGAAATTACTACCGCAAAATCAAACGCGAATCTTTTAATTACGATTACCGATGTGCAAGGCACAACAGTTTACACGCAACAATTACCAGGAGGACAGAGTTCTTTGTTCTATAAAATAACTATGAGCAATCTAATCGACGGCATTTATGTTATCACCGTTTATTTCAATTCTATAGAGAATCAAAGTATAAGAGTTTTAAAAGCTAATTAAAAGTGCGGAAGAATGGATGGGTGGCGAGCTGCAGCATTGCCTTGTCGCCCTTTGTATCCCCATAGCAGTAGATATCAGCGTAATTATTCAAATCATATTCATGGAGAATCCTGCTGGCTTTCTCATTATAATTACAATTGATCCCTGCTAACTTGCCGGTTATTTTACCATTAACAACTTCCAGTTGTGTTGCGATGCAGCCAACCTCATTTTCCTTGCACCAGCGATCAATCCAATCAGTTGCAGATGCCGATACTACCACAACTTCGTCACCATTTTTTTTGTGTTCAGCTATCTTTTCTACAGCAGCGGGGTTTATAATCTGTGGTAATTTTTTTTGAATAAATGCTGTACAAATTTTTGAAAATGTAAGAATGTTATAATCTTTGAAGAACCAGGCAAGTAATTTCTCCTTCGCTTTTTGATTGGAAATTAATTTTAATTTCATCGCAACGATCCAGGGAGAAAGTACGGCAACGCCGGTATATAAACGCGTTTTTCCATGATGAAATTTTATAAGCTCAAGCATACTATCACGCGTGGTGATCGTTCCATCAAAATCGAAAAATGCGATTGAAGGCAATTATTTTTTATTTAAAAATAGTAACATCTTTCATATAAAGAATTATATAAAAGCTCACGATCCACGCAAGGAGCGTTATTTGTATAAACCGGTCTTTATATAAAATTTTGACAGGCGATTCTGAATCGTGGTTCACAAAAATAATTTGCAGGTAACGTAAAATGCCTGCCATTACAAATAAGCAGGTATAATACAGCCTGTAAGTGCCAAGGCGTATCATTACTTCGTAAGACATTGTATACATGAAATACGCTACGATGATGACAGCACAAATCAGTGCGAGGGCGATATTTATAAATTCCAGGTTGTAACCTTTGATGGCTTTGCGCATTTCACTCCCTGAATTTAATTTTATCAATACATCGTCCCGCCGCTTTCCAATCGCCAGGAAAAGTGCGAGTAAAAAGATCATAATCGTCAGCCATTCACTTAGGCCTATCCTGGCGATCACGGCTCCAGCTTTCACCCGTAACACAAAACCAATTGCAATAATCAAAATATCGAGTATCGCAATTTTTTTCAAGCCAAAGGAATAGCTGGCATTTAGCAAAAAGTAAAGAGATAATACAAAGAAAAATTTATCACGTATTAGCCACGCCCAGGAGAGGCCGGCACAGAATAATAATATTGAAATAATTATCGCTACATTTTTATTGACCGCGCCGGAGGCTAATACCCTATTTTTTTTTACAGGATGCTTTTTATCTTCCTCAATATCACGATAATCGTTGAGGATGTAAATGCCGCTCGCCACCAGGCAAAAGCAGGCAAACCCTTGTAATATTTTTAATAAGACAGGCCCGTTAAACGCCTGGCCCGCAAAAAATACAGGGATATATAAAAAAAGATTTTTTGCCCAATCTTTCGGCCGCAGAAGATTAATATAATTCTTCATAAGCCTGGTTCTTTATGTGTAACGGTCATGGCTGTACGCTCCATAACTTCTCTTTCAATCAACCAAAGCATCATTGGCATAAAAATTAAAACTACCGGCACCATGAATAGGCGTGTTTGATAGGCAACAACTGAAATGTAGTGTACACCAAACCAAACAGGAACTATAAATAAGAACCACTTTTTCAGTAAGTGTGGAAACACCTTAAACTTGTATAGAATAATAAACGGAATTACTCCAAAGGTGCCAATCAGTTCCAGGTATGCCTTTACACCTACTGCACTAAAAAGATTAAGCTTGAGCATTCCCAACCCGGCCTTCGCTTTCCACACCTGCTGCGGAACGTAGCCGTAATGCCACCTGATGGCTATAAAAATAGTTATGAAAATTATATATAAAGCAATGGTATTTATCCACACATTTTTTTTAGGAAAAATTATCTTTTTTAAATCTTCTTTTTTTAAGGAAAACTGCTTGAAGTCCATTTCAGAAATAAAATAAAGTGCCGGGATAAGCAATCCCGTTTCCCTGTTAAATGCTGCCAATGGAACAATGACAAATAACCACAATTTATTTTTATTATAAACTATCAGGTTAGCAGTAATGAGGTAAAAAATTATATCAAGGTATGTGTTGAAAGACAGATCTGCAGCAGTTACCGCGTTACCAAAAGCCAGGGCGAGAAAGTTGATACCAAAAAATATCAACCATTTACTTTTTACAAAATAATTCCACAGGCGCCAGGCAAGATAAAAGATAAAGATATGTTCGGTAAACCTGAACAACGTAAAGATCAGCATGTATTTCATGACTCCAGGCGTATGTGTTAGCTTCACCAAATCATCAGTGCCGGCGCTGGTTCCAGAATCACTTTCAATATTAATTTGAAACTTTTTCTCTATTGGAAAAATTTTGTCAATTGTATTATTATACGCCCACATTATTCCCTCGATAGTAAAGGGGCATAACACGCGGTATTGCCAGGGATTATAAAAATCTGAACGGCCTTCTATTACGGCCTTATGCCGTTCATAAGTTAGTAATCCATTGCTGTAGTAAAAATTTCTGTAGACTGGATAGATGGATAAAAGTGAAAGACAGAAGCCCAGGAATAAAATGCGCCACCTATCTTTTTTTGGCCACAAGGGTGTAGTGAGGGTAAACATACATCAGTCTTTTTTCTTGTTCTATAATATCAAACCCATTTTGCTGCAGCAACGTTGAAGCTTTGTTTATTGAAATTTCATTTCCTATCTCCCTTGCAAAAATTAAATCGTGCAATTTATTAAAAACAACAAACGGGCTGGCACCATTTATATCTTTCAATATCAGCCTGCCACCGGGCTTTATTTTTTCTGAAAGATTCTTTAAAAAGCCTGCTTGTTTTTTTCGGGGGAGATGATGCAGTACATCTACCAAAAAAATAGTATCCATTTCAGCCAGTTCATTAGGAAAATGCTCCCCGTCATAAATTTCAAATCTATAATGTCTCCCTGACCGGCTAAAAAGAAGTTTCGCATTTTTTATTAACCTGTCTTTTATTTCAATACCAAAAACATAAGAGGGACGGGCAAACTCTGATAAAAGTAAAAGCAACTGCCCACTACCGCAACCCACATCACCAACCTTCTCGCCGTTGTTTACTTTTTGTATCAAACTAATATATGGGCAAATTAGTGAGCGGTATTTTATTTTAAGACTATCGAAAAAACCAGTTGCAAAATGCTTTTCTTCGAGAAAACGCATAATCGTTCTGTTGTCCAGGCCTTTAACAATCTTTTTTTTCATTTAAGCGGCAAAATAACCATTATACTTCTATAACTCCAAAAAGGCACCGAAATTATGCGGCTTAAAATTTGCTTCTTATTTTTGTTAAATCTAACAATTGTCTTAAAGGCCGGAAAGAAATTTATCGTTTTTAAAATTTCATCTATGAATAAAAAATTACTAACGCTTTTCTTCTCCTTATTATTTTTCATTTTCACTTTACAGGTAGAAGCACAATCCTATAAAAGAATTTGCGTCATCGGTTCCTCGACCGCGTGGGGGTACTTCGGAAGCGCTAATCCGTCGTTGGGATTGTATCCAAGAGATAGCGCATGGACATTCAAACTAAGCAAATATTATCAAAACCTTGGCCAGATAGACACGCTATTCAACATCGCTTCTGTTGGCACCGATCCTTACACCGGCATGCCATCAAGCTTCACGCCACCGGCCCAGCGTAACCAGCCTGATGGGCGCTACAATATAACCAGGGCAGTAAAACTTGTGCCCAAGCCCGATGTAATAATTGTAAACTATCCCTCCAATAATTTCGATTGGCAAACTACCCAGGAAATTTTATTTTGTTTACAGACAATCAAAGATTCGGCTAATGCAGCGGGCATTCAATGTTACATAACCACCACTCAACCAAGAAATACTTTTAGTACTTCTGAGAGACAAAAATTGCAAGACCTTCGTGATCTTATTCTAAACCGCTTTGGAACTTACGCCATTGATTTTTTTACTCCTATAGTTGAAATCCCTTCTTTGGATATTCTCCCCCAGTATTCATTGGGTGATGGCATACACACAAACCCTGCAGGCCAAACGGTACTCGAGCAACAAGTAATTGCCAAAGATGTCCTTCTTAACACACTTGCCGTAAATTTCTTTAACGTGAATGGTGTAAATGAGAATGCGAAGTCAAAAATTTCCTGGTCAATACCGGCAGATAGGAATGTAACCCAATTTATAATAGAAAGAAGTGCAGACGCTATAGATTTCCGCGAAGTCGGCAGGGTAAATCCGGTGAAATCTACCCTTGTACAAAAATATGAGTTTGTTGACGGGCAGCCGATCAATTCAATCAATTATTACCGTGTAGCGGCTATGGAAACCGGTAGCCAAAAAACTTACTCCAGGGTAATCGCTGTTATGCAGTTCAGGCAAGCACTCCAGGTTGGGAGACCTTTTCCAATTCCTGCGAGGAACGTAATAAGCGTAAAGATATTTTCTGCAAACCCGCAAAAAGTAACCTTTAGCATATTAGATATAGAGGGCAGATTAATGCGAAAAGAAACGAAATTTGTACAAGCTGAATTTACATATTCTGCCGGCGTTGCCGAATTACCAACGGGAAAGTATACACTTGTCATTCAAGCTGATTCACAGAAGGAAATCCTTCAGTTCATAAAATGATTTACTCAATTTTATTGATGTCAATAAGTTTTTTCTACTGCAAAATTTGATATTTACCGTCACTTCTCTCTAAGAGTTTTATCTTTGAAATGATAACCATGTTTTTACACTCTCAAACTAATCTAAAATGAAACCTTTTTTACACAAAAACTTACTCAAAAACCGCTCGCTTAAATTACTGGTAGCCTCAATAATTTTTGCTTGCTCTGCATTTGCTTTTCAATCGTCCCAGGCGCAGACGGGACAAGCCCTTAATTTCGATGGGGTAAATGATTACGTAGACCTTTCCTCTTTTGTTGTTCAAAACTCTTATACCAAAGAAGCATGGATTAATACTTCTGTTATTGATGGTAATTATCGGAACATTCTATCTGGAAGTCAAACGTATTTTTATTTATTAAATGGACAGCTAAATGCCGGACAGGCCGGCAACTTTGCCGTTGTAACGGATCCAACTCCTTTGGTCGCAGGCACTTGGTACCATGTAGCCGTATCTTATGATGCAACCACTGGTACTATGACCTTGTATAAAAATGGAAGTGCTGTAACAACTGGCACTGCAGTATCTTATACGGAAACAGCAAATTATATCGGCGCACTATATGCCGGGTCAGCAAGCTTCTTTTTCCAGGGCTCAATAGATGAAGTTAGGTTCTGGAGTATTGCTCAGCCGGCTGCTTTTATTTCTGCAGACGCCAACTGTTCTTTAAATGGAACAGAACCTAATTTGACTGCATACTATAATTTTAATGAGGGAGTTGCAGGTGCAGATAATACGGGTGTAACCACGCTCAACGACAATTCAGATAATGTAGTGCCTTTAGATGGGACGCTTATGAACTTTGCATTAATTGGCGCTACTTCTAATTGGATTGCTCCTGGTGCTCCGCTTACAAGCCCGTGCGGCCCACTGCCTATCGAACTCAGTTATTTTGCAGCTGAAAAATCCGGTTCAAAAGTCAGCCTTGTTTGGAAAACATCTTCAGAGCATAACAATGCAGGCTTTACGATTGAGCGTTCTGCAAACGGAACAACAGGCTGGCAAAATATTGCCTTTGTAAAAGGAGCAGGAAATTCTTCAAAAGAGATCACCTATACTTACAACGATTTCACTCCTTCAACAGGAATCAATTATTATCGCCTTATACAAACTGATGCCGATGGCACGCCAAAGTATAGCTACATAAGAAGTGTAAAGTATGACGGCAAGCTTCGTGCTATATTGATTTATCCGTCAGTTACAAGAAGTAAAATAACACTGGAGCTTGGTGACAATTCACTTTTAAATACACAGGTCTTCGTTTTAGATAACCAGGGCAGAGTAGTAAAGAAAGAAACAGTTACACAGATGAAACAGGATATCAATGTAAGCTCTCTTCAAAATGGAATGTATTTCATCAAGACTCAAAATGGAGATACCGAGAAATTCATTAAACAATAATCAGCATTTTATTAATTAAAAAGAGGCGTTCTAATTGAGCGCCTCTTTTTTATTTAAAGCATTTTTAAGCTTTAAAATTTTATACTGAATTTTTTAATAACGTATTGCTTTGCGGTTTGATAATATAATACACGATGGATAAATTTGTGCATTGCCTGCGTTCTCTGAAGGATTTAATCAGGTAAAAAAATTGAGCAAAAAATGATGAATACAAAAAATTCAGATAAAAATTTAATACACTAAACAGCCATGAATCGTATTGACCGCCTGGCCGCAATTGTCATCCAGCTTCAATCGAGGCCATTGGTAAAGGCGCGGGATATCGCTGATAAATTTTTTATTAGCCTGAGGACAGTTTACCGGGATGTACATGCCCTGGAAGAGGCCGGAGTACCCATAATTGGTGAAGCGGGCGTGGGCTACCGGTTAATGGATGGATATAAACTACCTCCCGTTATGTTTACTCCTGATGAAGTATCTGCTATGTTAACTGCCTCAAAGCTGATGCAGTCTATTAGTGATGAAAACTCATCCAACCATTACACCTCAGCATTGGATAAAATAAAAGCAGTGTTGCGCCTCGCCGAAAAAGAGCATATTGAAGAAATCAGTGATCATGTTGCCGTAATATCCAACCCGGCTTTTGTTTATGAGAAATCAACAGAACTTTTTCTTCCTAAAATATTAAGAGCCATTGCTGCAGCTAAAGTGGCGGACATTAATTATACCTCCATTGAAAAAAATGAATCACTTCTAAGAAAGATAGAACCTGTTGGAATCTATTACCAGGGCAGTCACTGGTACCTGATCGCATTTTGCCGGCTAAAGAATGATTATAGAAATTTTAGAACGGATAAAATTAACAGATTTCAAATTACAGATGAAGATATCGCCGGGATGCATCCGCCGCTGCAAAGTTTTATCAACCGCATGGCTGAAAAAAACCAATTACGAAAAGTTGTCATTGACATGGATCAGGATGTTGTAAAATATTTTGGCGAACAAAAATTTTATAAT
>JALYYM010000058.1 GCA_030946565.1 Bacteroidota bacterium
ATGATAATGGCAAATATGATTTTATTGTAAGCAATATTCCATTCGGTAATTTTTCTGTTTATGATGAAGCTTTTCCTGCTAAGAGTTGTCGGGAAAAATACATAATTACTTTTTTGCAAAAGGATTAGATAAGCTGAGTGATGGCGGATTGTTGGCTTACATTACAACGGATGGATTTTTAAATAATCCCTCAAATCAAACTGCAAGAGAATACGCTTTTAACAAAGCTGATTTTATAAGTCTCACCGTTATGCCGGATAACTTAATGAAAGAAACCGGCAATACCGAAGCTCCGAGCCACCTGCTTATTGTTCAAAAGAATGAAACTAAACAGCACCTTTCTACCGAGGAAAAATCTCTGATAGATACCGTAGAAAAGAAAAACGAATTTGGTAATTATCATCTAAACAAATACATAAATGAACACCCGGAAATCATTACCGGGGACGAAATAAAAGCTGGCAAAAATCAATATGGAAACGCAAATCAAACTGTATGGCAGCATGGTGACATTAATAATATTGCTGAAAAACTTTCATCAATTATAAGTGATGGAATTAAGAAACGCTTTAGCAAAAGTCTTTATCAGCAAGCACAATTGCCAAGTATATCACAGCCTGAACTTATCCGTAAGAAGCTAACCTTTTTACCCATGCCTGAAAACAAGGCAGAAAAAGTAAATGTTCAGTTGGGCCTATTCGATAGTATTCCTCCTGAAAATATTAACCGGGCAATGGCATATATAAATGAATTAGACGAGACCGTTGTACAAAAGCAAACTGCAAGGATCATTAGCATGGTTAGGACTACAGAAAAACCTGAACATGAAAGTATTGTCCTGGTTACCGCAAAAGCTCCCGCTTTTAAGCAGTACGTTTACAAATTATATTCTAACGTAGAGGAAGTTTCTTTCCCCGTAAATTGGCAAAGTGCCGCAGCAATTAATCATGAGATAAGAAGTCTCTCAAACAAGCTTCCTCAATTCGGACACGCCTATACTTACGAGGGTGATCGATTGCTCCAAGCTGCCTTTGGATTGGAACACAGTCAGCGGCAACAATTCACAAGTCTTAAGCCTTTTTATAAAGAAGGGACACTAGTTATTCATAATGGTATTGTCGGAAGCATTGGCAAACCAGACATTGATTTTAGCCAGGCAACATTTCAACCCTTCTTATCTGGCCAACATCAAAAAGACCTGTATGAAAACTATATTACAATAAGGGATAGCTATTTAGAATTGGCAGAGAAGGAAAGTGCAGAGGATGTTGAATATGCAGGTTTGAGAAAGATATTGCAAGACAGCTATGAAAAGTTTATTGATCAGTATGGATTACTTAATTATCCATCAAACCGTAAACTAATTTCTAATGATTCAGCATTTGGATTTACCATTCTTTCTTCTTTGGAAAGAAAAGAAGGTGACCGATTTGTTCAGGCAGATATAATTACAAAGGCACTTCATCATAAAGAAGAACAATTCCGCACTGACAATCCAATTGAAGCTTTGGCTCAATGCCTGAATGAAAATGGAAAAGTCAACATTGATTTTATTCAATCGTCAACAGGCTTATCTGAGTTTGAAATTTTCAACAGGTTAGAAGGGCATATTTATATCAATCCCCAAAGTAACGAATGGGAAACGGTTGATCAGTACCTATCAGGTAATGTGGTAGAGAAATTAAAAACTGCAAAAGAACAGGCAGACCTTCATCCTGAAAATGTGCAATTCAAAAAAAGCCACAATGCAATAATTAAAGTACAACCGGAAAAAATTCCTTTTGAATTACTGGATTTTAATTTGGGTGAACGCTGGATACCAATAGCATTCTATGATCGTTTTGCCACTAACTTATTTGAACTAAATACGTAGATTAATTACTTTCAATCACTTGATACTTTTAAAGTAGTTACCTCTGGACAAAATGCAAAAATTAACCAGGAATATGCGGTCACACCAAAGAGCGGCAGAACAACTTATGGCAATACCATTCTTGAACATGCATTAGAAAATACCACGCCATTCTTTACTTATGAAGTAAAAC
>JALYYM010000069.1 GCA_030946565.1 Bacteroidota bacterium
TTTTTAAAATTCCTTTTCTCGTTTCTTATATAAGCCGGTTTATGACCTTGCTGCCCGGCGACATTATTTCCACGGGAACACCGGCTGGCGTTGGCCTGGGAATGAAGCCACCTGTCTATATAAAAGCCGGGGATATAATTGAGATGGGAATTGATGGATTGGGAAGCAGCAAACAAAAAGCTGTGTCAGCGAATGATTGAGAAAATTACCTTTATTATTGGTATTTTTTTTGCTTCAGTCGAAGGCGCAATAAACTAGCGGAAAGCATCTCCATTAATTGAGCGCACTTTTCAAAGGCGCCTTCTAAAAACTTATTTTATGAAAATATTTTGCGTTTTATTTTTTGCATTATGCATGCATTGTGCTGCGGCTCAAAAAATAAAGTATGCGGATCCAAAGCCATCAAAGGCGCAACAGGCCTGGCACGACATGGAATTTTATTTATTCACGCATTTTGGCCCCAACACATTTACGGATTTGGAATGGGGAAAGGGAACTGAAAAAGAAGAGGTTTTTAATCCTGCAGAATTGGATTGCGAGCAATGGTGCCGGATAGCAAAAAAAGCAGGAGCCAAAGGAATTATTATTACTGCAAAACATCATGATGGCTTTTGCCTGTGGCCAAGCAAATACAGTACGCACACAGTGAGAGAAAGTAAATGGAAGAATGGCAAGGGTGATGTATTAAAAGAGTTATCAGCAGCCTGCAAAAAATACGGATTAAAATTTGGCGTTTACTTATCACCGTGGGATAGAAATCATCCGGCGTACGGAACAGCTAAATACAATGACGTTTTTGCAAGCATGCTTAAAGAAATATTTACCAGTTATGGTCCGATATGGGAACTGTGGTGGGACGGCGCTAATGGTGAAGGACCTAATGGGAAAAAACAGGTGTACGATTTTTACCGGTTTGAAAAATTAATAAGAAGTCTTTCACCCAATACAATCATCTTTAGTGACATTGGTCCCGACATAAGATGGGTTGGAAATGAAAATGGAATTGCCGGTAAAACCAACTGGAACACACTCGACACTGCAGGCTTTGCACGAGGCGCCGGAGCGCCGCCAACTGACACATTGAACCGGGGTAATATCTATGGAAAAAACTGGATACCGGCGGAGTGTGATGTAAGTATTCGCCCCGGTTGGTTCTATCATAAAAAAGAAGATTCACTGGTAAAATCACCGCAGCAACTTTTCGAATTATATTTAAAAAGCGTAGGAAGAGGCGCTTGTTTATTATTGAATGTGCCGCCTGATCCTATCGGATTGATCACCCAATATGATTCAATGGCATTAGTGGATTTTAAAAAATTAAAAGATAAAAGTTTTGGAACTAATCTTGCGAAGAAAGGAACCGGATTTTTTACCCCTCCGGTAAAAAGAATAACTAACAAATTAAATGATGGAAACAATGCATCTTTTGAGCAGGTTAAATTTCCTCTTGTTCAATCGATGGGAATCGAATTTAAAAGTCCTCAAAAAATAAATTGTATTGTGCTAAAGGAAAACCTGTTAAACGGCCAGCAATGTATAAAATTTAAGATCAAACTTATGAACGCCAGTTTCGGGTTGATTAAAGAAATAAATGGAACTACCATCGGTCATAAAAGAATAATTACTTTCCCCACAACTGAAGCAAATATTATTGGCCTTTCAATTGATCAGCAAAAAAATACTACTGACATCTCAGAAATTGAGGCCTATTTGATAAATGAAGATCTTATTGAAAAATAAATATGCATGAAAAACCCTATTATTCTGAGTTTTATTGTGGCAGCAAAAACGTTTGCACAACATCATGCCTCTACCGGACAAAAAATCTTGATAAACGATGCAGGTTTGGCATCTTTACTTATTTATTGATAACATCGTCCAAAGTATAATGGTCCTGTTCAATCGTAGAAAGTATTTTAAATTTCCCTGCAATAAATGCCTTATCATAATCTGATGCTGATAGCGAAGTATCAAGAATCTCGTAATTATTGTAATCCTGAAAAACAACGCCATCTTCCCTTTGTCGTTTTATAGCTTTTCTAAATCTTGCTCCACCATTTGAGTAAGAAAAGTAATCCATGGAGTGCGTTTTTTGATTAATCCAATAGCAAAATTCATCCTCGTGATCTTTCCCGCCAGCCTCTTTTTCAAAGGTAACATCTATTTTATGGTACGTATTGTTTTCAATAGTTGCTTCGCCGGTATATTTAAGATTGACAGCCGGCT
>JALYYM010000074.1 GCA_030946565.1 Bacteroidota bacterium
CGATCCGAAAATATGATTGGGGCAAAGAATGTTTTATGCACGATCCATCTGGCATTCTCTGGCACTTTGGAGAATTTAATAAGTAAGGTTATTTAGTTTATCCAAAGAAGAATGTAGAAGGTTATCAATTAAATAGTAAACTACTACTTATGCTTTACTTTTTTTATTAAATATTATAAAGCGTATACCCGCTTCCGTGAGAAGCATAAAAGTTTTCGATTGCTGTGGCGTCAAAGTTATTTGCAAGCCTTTTACATGAGGATATGAAAAAATAGTTCGCCGTGCTTCGGCTTTCTTTTTGATAAGCGTACAACCTGGTAACACTTATTAAAAAATTAGAACAGGCTTAATTTTAATTTTATAAGGAATAATTTGTTACAAAATAAAAAGCAAAAAAGGAACGCAGATAAATAACTCCTGAAAAATCTATTCGCAATTCAAATTCTTTTAAAACAAAACCAATGAAAAAATTACTATGCGGCTTTGTTGTTTTTATAACACTTCATTCAAATGGCCAAACGATAATACCGTTGTACAAAGGCGCTGCACCAGGTTCGGAAAGCTGGACATGGAACGAAACGAAATTAAAATTCAATAACACTCTGCTTTATTTCGATGTATCCAGGCCATCGTTACTTGCTTACCTGCCTGCCAAACCAAATGGCACTGCTGTTATTATTGCGCCCGGCGGCGCTTTTCATGCGCTTGCTATTGACTTGGAAGGAACTGATATGGCCAAGTGGCTAAACACAAAAGGAGTAACCGCTTTTGTGTTGAAATACCGGCTTGTGCACGATGATCCCACACATCCTGAAAATAATATAAGCACCCTGATGGCAACTCAAAATTATAAGACGCTCGATTCTATCAAGGCGCCTGTGATATCGCTTGCCTTGCAGGATGGGCTGGCGGCAGTGAGGTATGTGCGCCAGCATGCAGCACAGTACGCTGTTGATCCGAAAAGGATTGGCTTTATGGGTTTCTCTGCAGGAGCCTCGTTAACGATGTCTGTAGTGTATAGCGCGAATGATGATGCGAGCCGTCCTAATTTTGTAGCGCCCATTTATGCTTATGAAGGAGACATCAGGGGTTCGGAAATGCCCCCTGCAAAAACACCAAACTTTATTGCCGCTGCCAGCGATGATGATTTAGGGCTTGCAACGCATAGTGTGCATATCTACTTGAAATGGCTTGCCGCAAACCAGCCTGCAGAGCTGCACATGTACGAAAGAGGAAAGCATGGTTTTGGAATGAAGAAACAAAATCTTCCTGTAGATACATGGATAGAAAGATATAGTGACTGGCTTAAAATGCAGGGATTTTTGAAACCATATAATAAGAAGAATTGACGTTTGAAATTTCCATTACTGTTGGCGAAAATTTCTACCTTAATTCAATAAAGATTTTCTTCTTAATACATCAGTCTTTGTATTTTTCTTTATGCAATTAAAAGTAACTGAAAGGCCCATGAACTGAGCTTTTGAAGTTGACAATTTTCCGTCCAGGAAGTAGTTGCCCTGGTACACAGTTATTATAGTTCTGTTATTGGGAGCAAAGTTTATGCTGTTAGTTATCTCGGTTAAAAAATTTTCTTTGCGATGAAAGATGTGCCCTGCGCCTAAAGTTAATGCTTCGGAGAACCTGCCTTTTGAAAATACATTTATCGTAGGTAACACTTCTGCAAACCAATTACTGTCTGCACCGCTTTTTGCATTCACGAGGTTCAATCTTCCGGCGGCTATTCCAATATCAAAGATGCCAAAGGTTCTGCCAACCTCGGCTGTCATAAATAATTTTTGGCTGATGGTGCCGGGTGTATTTGTAAATACTGATGTTTCAATAGAAAGGTAAGTATAATGGGCTTCCTTCTCTCTTGGCTGGCCAAATGAGAAAAATACATTCGCAACAAGGAATAAGCTTACAAGCAGTTTTTTCATTTAGTTTTTTCAGCAACTTACAAAATGAATGGGAGATGTACAGATCCGGGCTTTAATAAATAGAAGCTACAAGTATTACAGCTGCTAACAGTAAAACCCCAAAGGCAATCAATGCCCCTAAACCAAGTGCCTTACCTGTCCTGGCTTTCCCAACTAATGAAGTCTTGTTGCGTAGGGCACTGCCACCGGTTATCATTGCTGCAATTGCAGCCGGCAGAGAAAGAAGAATAATATAAGGAACAGCTAAACCCAATAATAGAAAGACACATGCACCCGCGCCAAGAAATAGCGAAGTTGAGGCCATCCTATCGGCCCTGGTTCCATCTGCAAGTTTATTTTTTTTAATAAAAAATCTTACAAGGAGCCTTTCAAAGAAATTGAGCTTGTGCACTTTCAGCGCCTTGTAGCTCTTTTGATTTGTTATCGTTATGTCTTGCCTGTTCACTATAGATGTGTCTGCTCTTTCAATACAAGTAGCAGAAACCAACAGCATGTAAATACTAACAATGGGAAATACGCGGAGTAGCAATTTCATGGTAAAAGTTTTGGTTTATTAAATATACACAGATAAGTCTGCATAGCGTCACGATATAATAAATTCATGTCTGCCTTTATCCTCATATTTCTTGTACCTGGTTCCGGCAATAATAATTTGTTGTTTCCTTTTTTCCAGCCACTTCAATAAAAAAAACACTTACAGGTAAGCGGGCATCATTAATTAATATTATAAGGCCGCTTTTCGTATTCAGCACTATGATTGTCGCATTTACACTGCACCAGCAGGAAATTTATTAGCGAGATTTGTATACTAACAAAACCAATTTTGAAAAAACTTTAAAGCATAAATTATAAGAGGAGGTGAAATAATATGAGAAAAATAATCGTCTTATCTATGATTACATTAGATGGTGTAATGCAAGCACCGGGCGCGCCTGGGGAAGATACATCAGGCGGTTTCAAATATGGCGGTTGGACTGCACCATATAGCGACGAAGTTTATAGTAAGGTTATGGAGCAAGAGCTGAAACCTGCAGATTATCTTTTGGGCAGAAAAACCTTTGAGATTTGGGCCGGTTACTGGCCTGAACATGCAGACTTTTGGCCAGGCATCAATGATGGCACAAAATACGTTCTGTCAAAGACTATGAAAACGTCTAATTGGAGAAACTCCGTATTTCTCAAAAACGTTGCAGATATTAAAAAGGTAAAGAATTCGAAAGGTTCTGACATTCAAGTGTGGGGAAGTGGTGAGCTTATTCAACTGCTGCTAAAGAATGATTTAGTTGACGAACTCAGGCTCAAAATCCATCCATTGACGCTTGGCAAAGGAAAAAAGTTGTTTGACGATGGCACAATTCCCGCGGCATTTACATTAGCAGAATGTACTGTTACACCAG
>JALYYM010000084.1 GCA_030946565.1 Bacteroidota bacterium
GGCCAAAGGCGATTCTCGCAATGCTAAATATAGATATTGCTGCAAGTGTTCCATTGTCAATTGAGGATAGCGTCATAGAACTGAAAAATAAAAAAGATGAAATAGAATGTGTTGTTTGCGCTGTTCCCTATCTGCGTGATTCAGATATCAGAACGACCATTGAAAGCGAAACCTACAAGAAAAGAATTGAGCAGAAATTTTTAGGAATGAAAACTTATTTTGAAACAGTTGTCAATTATGCATTTCAAAAATACGGGGAGGATATCCCGGTGATTCTAATGGGACATTTGTTCACTTCAGGGGTTACCACTTCTGATAGTGAAAGAGACATACAACGCGGAGGTTTGGAAATGTTTAGTGCCAATGATTTTCCTAAAAATTGTAAATACATTGCTTTGGGGCATATTCATAAACCCCAGCGAGTTGGTAATAGTGAAACGATCAGGTATTCAGGTTCGCCAATTCCATTGAGCTTTAGCGAGAAGAATGATAAAAAAATTGTGTTGGAAATAGATGTCTCAGAAAAATGTATTCAGCAAGTGCTGGTTCATGAAATACCTTCGGCGAGAACACTTCGCAGATTTTCAGGCAGCTTTGAGAAAGTGCAGGAAAGTATAGGAGATTTTAAAAATGATAAACGATTAAAATCTTTTTTGGAATTAGAAATAATCGAAAAAGATCACAATCCTTCACTCACGTCAGATCTTCATAAGTTCATTACAGAATTTCAAAGTGATGAGGCAGAAATATTAACTTATAAATTCAAATTCACAAATAAAGCATTCAATCCCTTCGGGCATGATGGGGAGAACAAAAACATTGAAGATTTATCCCCAAAGGAAATCCTGTTAAAGAAACTGGAAACGGAGGAGATTGAAGAAGGCCACAAAAATATAATAATTGAAGCGTTCGATGAACTGTTAAGTGAAATTGAGAATGATTAGCGATGAAGATATTAAAAATCAAGATTAAAAATATTAATTGTCTCCTGGGTGAATGGGAAATCGATTTTCAATTACCACCGCTCTCGCAGGCCGGATTGTTTGCCATTACCGGTCCGACCGGGTCAGGAAAATCTACCATACTCGATGCTATCACTTTGGCATTATTCAATAAAATACCCCGCTTCGAATCAGATACTATTTCAAAGAACTTCATCGAAAAATCAGGCTCGATAATCACAAGGAACGAAACAGATTCTTTTGTGGAAGTAGAGTATAGTTGCACTGAAGGAATCTACCGCTCAAAATGGTCTATAGCAACAAATAAAAGGGGAGGCTTGCGGGAGACTGATATGGAGTTGATTGATGTTTCGACAAACAAGCCAATACTCTCAGGCAAAAAAGAAGTTGCTAAAAAAAACACTGAATTAATCGGCCTAACCTACGACCAGTTTATCAAATCGATATTGCTTGCGCAAGGTGAGTTTGCAAGATTTTTAAAATCAAAAAAAGATGAACGGGGAAAGTTGTTGGAAGACATTACCGGCATGACTGTTTATAGAGAGCTTGGGAAAAGAGCGTTTGAGAAATTTAAGGAGAAGAATGAAATAATTAAATCAAGAAGCGACATTATACAATCAGAAGAAGAGCAATTATTGTCAAAGGAAAAAGAGCATGAGTTAGACCAATTTATTCAAACCGTAAATAAAGAAATTCTAGATGGAGAATCTAATCGTGCTACAATAGAAAAAGCGATTGAAATTAAAAATCGTATACAAGCGGTAGAAAATGAAATTGAAAAATATAGCCAGGAAGAAGAGCAGGTAAATAAAATGCTGGATGCCTTCAATGAAAAAAATGATCAGCGAATATTTAAACATGAACGGCTTCTGCCACATTTAAATGCGATAAGGAACTATCTCAACATTCATAATTCTATAAAAAACATCAATGAAGAAATACAGAGGAAGGGGCCGGAATTAGAACATAAAAAAAGAGCAGTAAATGAAACATTAAATGCGATAGGCGTGCTGACAGGGTCGAAAGTAGAAGCGCAAAATGGCATAAAAGTTTTAACTGATTTTCGGGACAGGGTGATATTTTATACCACAAAAAGAATAAATGCAGAAAATGCTTTAAGTCAGCAAAAAATAAAGTTTGCAATCCATCTGAAAAAGCCAATGTTCATCCATTATAAAAGCTACGAAACCGGTGATAAGATTGATGAATTAAAATCAAAATTGAGTAAAGAGATTGCTTCAATTAAATCCTCAACTGTAGACCTGGTAAATCAAACTAAAATAAAGACGCACGATATAGATAAGCAGAAAGAAGCGTTAAGCGAAAGTTTGAGAGCAATGGAAGACTTAAAAAACCTGGTTGAAAATTTTGCAGAGAATCAAAGAAAATTCAATAAAAAGGAAACGCAGATCGAGGAAGTGTCAACGTTAATAAGTAATGGAGAACCCAGACTTGAAAGCATCATTTCCGCAAAGAACCTGGTTAGCCTTAAAATAAATGAAGTAAGGGAAAAACGTGAAAAAAAATTGAGAGAAAAAAATTTGGAAGAAGATAGAGAATTACTTAAACAAGATGAGCCTTGTCCCTTATGCGGTTCTCTTCATCATCCCTATGTACATGAGTATTTTAATAACGTTACTGAGCTAACAAAGGAATTACAAAGCTTAGAGAGCCAGGAAAAAAAGTTTGAAACAGAGAGACAGAAATTGCAAAATGAAATAAGTACATATTCCGGTATCCGGGAAACTCTTCAAAAAGAAAATAATGGAATTAAAATAGAAATGGCAGGGCAAAAAAATAAGGTAGCAGCCCGAAAAGAGCAACTTAAAATAGAGAAGGTTGGAAATGTGCATTCAATTGAAGTTGCAAAAACAGCGCTTGAAAAATCCATAGAATCAATTAGCAGGTTCGAAAAATTAGATTCAGATAAAAAAGAGTTGGAAGATTTTAAAGAATCAGTTGACGAGTTGTCTTTGAGAATAATTGAATACGGGAAAGCAAAATCAGAACTGGAATTACGTTACACAGGAAACAATATTCGAAACGATTGTGACTTGTTGAGCAGGCAGCTTAAAGAATTAACTGATGCGATTCAAAGTATTGATGCAATATTGAATTCTAACAAAACCCAGGTTAATGAACTGTATGAGCAACAAAATGAAATAGAAGTAACTCTAAAAAATATTCTTAAGTCATTTGGGTATTCGGATATCTTATCATCCTTTATAGATATTCTTCCTGATACAGAATTCAACATCCTGAAGCAGCAGTTTTCAGAACTGCAAGGGAAATTAAATAACGTGAAAGGGCTTATTAAAAGTGCCAATGAAAGAAGGACACAATTACTTCCGGCAGATAATACAAACCTATCGAAGGACCAATTATTAGAGGAGCATATTTTGACCCTGCAAAAATTAAAACATGATACCGAAAACCTAACTGAATATCGTGCACAAAAAGTACAAAATGATACGAGAAAAACAAGAATAGATAAACTAAGGCAACAAGTTGACGAAACGA
>JALYYM010000106.1 GCA_030946565.1 Bacteroidota bacterium
TGTGCCACCTCAAAACTTCAAGATGATCAATAAAGCTCATGTGCGACTCTTTCTGCTTGTGCTTTATTTTTTTTATAAAATAATTATTTTGCGAAATACTTGTGCTCATTTCCGTTTTGAATGACTGTCGGTATTTATTAAACCTGTGGAGAAATTTTGATATGCTTAGGTATTAAAATGGCTATGCCTTTTGGAAACATAGCCATTTTAAGTTTATATCTTAATGTTGATTATACAATAAAAGGATCAACAATATCCAAAACCTGAGCTGTAGTTAAGGGCTCGTCAAATGCTTCAGATGCAGCTTTTGCATCAATGTAAGTGTTACCGCCAATTCCGGTAATTGTTACACCAGCTTGCGTTACGGCATCTTCACCATTATAACTTTTTTGAATAGCCGCATTTCCCGGTGGAAAATCAATACCACTTTGGTTCAATGTTATCCATGGCTTTACTACTTGTCCTGCAGGAATTGCAGCGTTTAAAGCTCTTCTCATTTGTCGAATGTGAGATGCGTGCCTTGCTTCCACAGAGTGAATTTCTAAAGCAGCAGTAAGAACTGTGCGGTTGCCTTGTAACGCAGGCGCCTGGCCTTTGTAAGCACGTACTCCTGTATCTTCAAAAGTTTGCGCCATTGCTAATTGCACAGCATAGTTACCAAGATATCCAACAAATGGACCAGTACCCGATCCGTTACCTGCTGTAAAATCGAAAGTTGGTTTTGCAACTGCTGCTGCACCTAATACAGATTTAAGAAAAGCAACGTGCTTGTTCTCATCATCTTTAATTTTAGATAAAGCACCCTGTGCTGCAGCGCTGGCAGTCATGTAGCCAACGGATCCAACTATGTTATTATAAAATTCAGCTTCAAGATATTCCAGTGTCAAAGCGAAGTTTAAAACATCATTTACGGTTGAATTAGTTTGACCATAAGCTGTTTTAAACATGGATCCTAAAGCAAAAGGAATTGATGCCACAGCTACTTTACCAGATAGATTTGCAAATTTTCTCATTGCACTTCTCCTGGTATCGAGCCGGTCATACACTTCCGGATCTACTTTTTCTATTTCAGAAATTATATTTTGTAAGTTCATAATTATTAAATTTAAGAGGGTAAGTTACTTGCGTTAATTTTTGTTTTGATGTAAGCTCCTGCGATGGCTAATACTTCAGAAGGAGTACGTGCAGAATCTAAGCCCATTCCATCAACGGTGTTTGCAAAAGTTCCGTTAGAAATAAGGTCAGCTATAAGAGCGGCGTGGCGTGCTTCTACCGAAACAATTTTACCGGCAAGTGTAAGATAAGTTGCACCGGTACTTGTTGTAGAAATCAACTGTCCGGCACCGTTATAAGCAGTTACACCCAAGTCTTCAAATGCTTTTGCTGTTCCAAGTACGCTTGTACGGCTCGTAAAATCAATGGAAGAAAAATTTACTTCAAGGGCAACAATTGCATTACCTGCTAAAGCGGCTTTAAAAAACTCCCTGTGAGCTACTTCATGGTTTCTTATATCAGTAAGATATTCCATTTCCAAAGCAGATACATTTGCATAAGGTGTCATAACCACCTGGGTGTAGAAAGCTGCTTCTAATTGCTCAAGAGCATACGCATAATTTAATATGCCGGTATCACCACTTCCAAGGTCTACACCGTCGTTTGAATTGTTTTTGTCTTTTTTACAGGCAGCGGCTGTTGCCATAATTGCGGTTCCTGCGCCCATTATTCCAAAAAATTTTCTTCTTGAGAATGGTTTAGCAGTCGCCTCGTAAATCAGGTCGGGCTGATTTTCGTTCGTTTTTGTGTCTAACATAATGAGGTTGATTTAATTTGAGAAATTTGTTTTGATGGTTCGAATTTTATTACTAACGTCATCTACGGTCAAATGTTGTACCCGGTTTTTATATTGAATGGATATGAATAGCTTTCAAAGAAATTTTAATTCTTACTGTCACCTTGAAACACCTATGAATAAAGGGTCTCAGGAAAAATTTTTATAAAATGCTAAAGCAAAGCAATCGGTATATTTATTTTAATACTATGAGTTTTGATGATTAAAGGTTATTCGTTTCTACACAACTTTAATATCATTACCCATTAATATTTGTATAAGCACATTATTTATATAGGAAGTAAAAAATGCTATCAAGCATTTTATATTAAAAAGACTACACTGCTCTAAAAAATGGCCTACAATCTTTTAGAAAAATATTTCTATTAATTAAAAAAAAACAGAAATCATTCGCGACTATTAAATGTAATTAATCAACTATCATTTACAAAAACTGCTGACTGTTTGTAATTGCCTGGTTCGGTTAACTATTGTACTTAGTACTATTACATTTCTAAAAATCTTCGTTGAGAATGAAACCGGCAATAACATACCTACTTCTTTTTGATCATATAATATTTATATTAGAGACCCTCTTGCCGTACACGTTAAATATTGCTGCTCACGTTTTTTTGTTATAAAGATTACGTGGCAATCATGCAATGGCAGAATGGGAAGTTTCAAGTAGGAAATGATTGCATCCGCGAAAGCTATTAGGAAATAAAATATGTTTTATGATATTACTAAACCATGTCTTTAATTTTAACGTATAATTACTATATATAATTATTTAGCAAATAAAATACGATTGCAAATTAAAAATGAGAGTTTGTACTCTTTAATCTAAATGAGATTTACAACGGCATATTACCTCATGTTACTGTATGTAATTGTAATGTTCAAGCCATTAATACCAATTGTGTCCGACGCATTATCTCACACGTTTGCAGAAGCCATACACATCTCCACGGTACATGCTATATATGGTAGTCATCATTTGGAAAAAGAATTGGCGAGTACTTCTTCTGATAATGCAAATAGTAAATCTCAAAAAAATATAAACACAGAAGACCCGGTAACTGTACATATTTCAGCAAACGAATGCTTATATAACTTTCCTGTTTCTAAAGCAGGCAAGTCTTTCTCTCTTTTAAAGCTTTTTAATCTTAAAGCCGGCTTTATTTTAAAACAATCTCCTCCTCCTAAATTTTCCTGGTAAAAGAAATTTCAAAGATTTATGCAGTTCATTAAGTATTAAAGCCACTGGCTTAATAAAGTATTCTACCACCCTTAATGTGCCTGTACTATACCCTTATTATTTATCAGTCAAAATTTATGTATGCAAAAAGTTCTATTATTTATAATCATTGTATTTTTTTCAATCGGTGCAAAATCCCAGGTAGCCATAAGGGGAAGTGTAATTGATGATAAAACAAAATTACCCGTAGCAGGCGCAACAATTACCTTGATGCCCGCAGATATATTTACCGTTACAGATGCTGCCGGCAAATTTTCTTTAAAGGAAAATATGATACAAGCTCTTATAT
>JALYYM010000113.1 GCA_030946565.1 Bacteroidota bacterium
TTTATACTAATGATTCAGAAAAAAAACAGATAGAAGATTACATCAGTAAAATGAACGCATCGGGAAAATATAAAGCACCTATAGCCGCACAGGTAATGCCTTTAAAAAAATTCTGGGTAGCAGAAGACTATCACCAGGATTATATTGCTAATAACCCAAACGGTGGTTACGTACAAAATGTTTCTATTCCTGAAATACAGCATTTTCAAAAGGAATATCCCGAACTGGTAAAGCCAGATCATAAGTACTAAGATTGCCAGCGCTTTCTCCACGCATCAATATTATAAAAGTGGATTGCTTTACCTAATAGTTTGTTTAAAAAACTATTAGGTTAGCAATCCACTTTCTATTTTACCACAGTGTTCTTCGTATTATCTCGTATCAATTGTGCTTCTTCTACACAACTATCAATCCCTTACTTTTGCAAAAAAAGATAATATATGCAAGTGATGCTTGTAATACACAATTTATTACGTTGGCTTATTTTGCTTTTTGGCCTTTGGACAGTGTTGAATGCTGTTGGCGGTTTACTAAGCAAAAAAGAATTTACTGCTAATGATAACCGTAGCAATTTCTTTTTCATGCTCAGCATGGATATACAATTACTTGTTGGTTTAGGGCTATTCTTCAGCGGGCAATGGTTTGACAGGATGAAGCACCTTAGCGAAAATATGAAGGATGCGAATCTCAGGTTTTTCACTATGGAACATGAAGTGTTAATGATAATAGCCTGGATACTTGTGCATGTGGGCCGGGTTTCAGTAAAAAAAGCAATAACCTCACGAGCTAAATTCAAAAGAAGTTTGGTTTTTTTCGGTATTACACTCGTACTTATACTAATTGCTATACCATGGCCGTTTAGAGAAGCAGTGGCACGGCCATTATTCAGGTGGTTTTAAAAACACGATATAAAATTTAAAAAATTTCATATCGTCAATTTCCCACCTTATCGCATTATTAAATTTTAAAAACTTAATGACAGAATTTTCACACGACACACCCATCATACTTATAACGAATGATGATGGCATAACGGCGCCGGGCATACGCAATTTAATAGAAGCTGTAAAAGGTCTTGGGCAGGTAGTGGTGGTTGCGCCGGATAAACCGCAGAGTGGAATGGGACATGCCATTACTATAGGAGTTCCTTTAAGATTAAATAAGATTGAAGATATGTTTGAAGGCGTGGAATGCTGGCAAACAAGCGGCACGCCGGTGGATTGTGTAAAACTCGCTGTAGATAAGGTGTTACACAGGAAGCCTGATATCTGTCTAAGCGGTATAAACCATGGAGCAAATCATTCCATTAATGTTATTTACTCAGGCACTATGAGCGCCGCAATGGAAGCTTCTATTGAAAGCATCCCATCTATAGGATTTTCTTTGCTTGATTATAGGTTTGAGGCAGACTTTACCGCCGCAAAATTTTATGTTCACAAAATAGTTAAGAGCCTGTTGCAAACTAAAATGGATAAGCATCTTTTGCTTAATGTAAATATCCCGTCCGTACCCTTAAATGAAATGAAGGGAATTAAAATTTGCAAACAGGCTTACGCAAAATATGAGGAAGATTTTTTTGAGCGGATTGATCCCCATGGTAAAAAATATTATTGGCTTACGGGTGAGTTTAAAAATTTCGATAGCGGACAGGATACAGATGTGTGGGCGCTGCAAAATAACTATGTAAGTGTGGTACCTGTGCAATTTGACCTTACGAACTATACATTAAAAAAGGAATTAGAAAAAAACTGGGATATATAATGTTTTTAAAAAAAGACAATTTCATTTTTGGCCTCGCTCTCGGATTTATTGCTCCTATGATCGGCTTTATGCTATTCAAATTGTATAAATTTCAAAGTCTCACGCTGGGGGAAATGTTACAGTGGATGAAGCTAAACCCAAACCTGATAACAGTTTCAATAAGCGTCTCGTTAATGGCCAACGCAATTTTATTTACGATTTATATCAATGGCCACCGCGATAATACAGCTAAAGGTATTTTTGTACTTACCGTTATCTATGCAATCATTGCTATGATTTTTAAATATTGGTAAACCCTGCGTAGCTATTTTTTTGGCAAAAAATATTCCTGCATTCTTATATTCGAGAATCATACTCACATATTCTCGTACATCCCATCTCAATTAACTAGTTTTCATTATAAAAGTATTATCTTAAAACTTTTTTTTAAGAAGTCCGATTCTGAATATTCATTTTCGTAAATCGCAACTTAAAAGTTAATTGAATTCAAGGCAAGTATGAAATATTACATAATTGCGGGCGAAGCTTCAGGAGATCTCCATGGCAGTAATCTTATTAGTGAGATCAGAAAGCTTGATGTCAATGCAGAGATAAGATGCTGGGGCGGAGAGAAGATGGAGGCAGCGGGAGCGGCGCTTATTAAGCATTACCGCGATCTTGCTTTTATGGGCTTCGCCGAAGTTGTAAAAAATCTTCCCGCCATTTTAAGGAATTTCAAATTTTGTAAAGAAGATATTCTCGCTTTTAAGCCAGACGTGGTAATTCTTGTTGACTATCCCGGTTTTAATTTGCGCATGGCTGAATGGACCAAGCAGAATAATATTAAAAACATATTTTACATTTCTCCACAGATATGGGCATGGAAAGAAAGCCGCGTAAAATTAATAAAAAAGTTTGTTGATAAAATGATCGTGATTCTTCCCTTTGAAAAACAATTTTATGAAACCTGGAGTTATGAAGTGGAATATGTAGGCCATCCTCTCTTGCAGGTAGTTGATAATTTTAAAGCCGGCCATCCTGAAATTCAGCCTTCAATAGATATAGTGGCATTGCTGCCCGGCAGTCGCAAACAAGAGATAAGAAAAAAGCTCCCGCTGATGCTGGAGGCAACAAAAAATTTCCCTTCCATAAATTTCATATTGGCAAAAGCTCCTTCCATTGATGATTCTTTTTACGAATCATTTTTAGCAAATTATAAAAATGTAGAAGTGGTTGCGAATGAAACATACGCGGTATTAATGAAAGCAGGTGCAGC
>JALYYM010000137.1 GCA_030946565.1 Bacteroidota bacterium
CGAGGCCGCTTTGCAGCGCCATTCCATTTATTACCGTGGCGAGCATACCCATATAATCTCCCTGTGCCCGCTCAATGCCCGTCTCCGCTTCATTCATACCACGATAGATATTGCCGCCGCCAATTACAATGGCAACCTGCACCCCCATCTCGGTGATTAGCTTAATGTCTTGTGCATATTTGGAAATAATTTGCGAATCGAGGCCAAAATTATTATTCCCCATTAAAGATTCGCCTGAAAGTTTGAGAAGAATTCGAATAAACTTTGGAAGCATACGAGCCAAGATTTGATATAGCGGGGCGAAGATAACGGATTTAGCAAACGAAACAGTTGCTGTTTTACAAGAGCACTTTCTATAATTAAAAAGAGCCGCAAACGCAGCTCATTTTAATTATAAACATTTATCTTTTTTTGAAAAAAAATTGAATCAGGCTATCCCAATGCCACTCTTTTAAATTCTACTATTTTCAATTCGGGGTCTACGCTTTTCAAATAATCTGAAACAGATTTATTATTATCTTTTACAAAAGGCTGAGCGAGCAAGGTATTGTCTTTAAAAAATTTATTGATTTTACCCACGGCAATTTTTTCAGCCATTTCTGCGGGCTTGCCTTCTGCTTTTACCTGCTCGATGGCAATATCTTTTTCACGGGCTATGGTTTGTGCAGAAACTGAATCCTGGTCAATAGCTATAGGACTCATGGCAGCTATTTGCATAGCGACATCTTTACCCGTATCTTCTGATTTTTTGTTTAAACCAACTAACACACCCATACGGTATGCTCCATGAATGTATGCTGAAACAAAAGGTGCATCCACTCTTTCAAATCTTGATACACTTATTTTTTCACCTATCCTTGCAACCTGGTCATTCAACTTGTCAGCAAGTGTTCCATCATCCATTTTTAGCTGCGCTAAATCGTCAGCCGATTTGATATCTTCTTTTATAACGGCATCCATTATTGACTGTGCGAATGAAACATACTCAGCATTTTTGCTTACGAAATCAGTTTCACAACTTACATTAATGATAAACCCGGTTTTGCTATCTGAAGTTGTTTGCGCAATAACAACGCCTTCTTTAGCTTCCCTGTCTCCACGCAATGCTGCTACCTTTTGTCCTTTTTTTCTTAAGTAATCTATTGCGGCTTCAAAATCTCCGTTTGATTCTGTTAATGCCTTCCTGCAGTCCATCATGCCTGCGCCAGTCTGCTGACGCAATTTATTAATATCTGCGGCAGTAATTGTTGTTGTACTCATGTGAAATATTTTTGAAATTAAAATAAACCATACTCTTTTAAAAGAATATGATTTATCTGTAATGAAATAATCTTATTGGGAATCTTTGTTTACCTGCGTCCACCACCCGGGCCACCTGGCCTGTTGCCACCTGGTCCAGCTCCGCTAACACGACGCTTCTGCGGGCCTGCTGCGCCACGGCCTTTTCCACCGCCTGGTCCGCCACTGCCCCTGCGACGTTCTTTATCTTCATCAGAACCTTCGTCAAACTTTAAATGGCTTGTATCGCGTTCTTCTGTTTCTTCTGAATCATCATTTTTCTCGGCTTGTCTTTCTGCCAGGCCTTCTGCAATTGCAGCAACAATATAATTTACCACAATTGCAATTGATTTTGTAGCATCATCATTTGCAGGAATTGAAAACTCAACTTTGTTGGGATCGCAGTTGGTGTCAACCATTCCAAACGTTGTAATATTAAGTCGTTTTGCTTCTGAAAGCGCAATGTGTTCATGGCCTATATCCACTAAAAATAATGCTGCAGGTACACGGCTTATTTGTGCAATACCACCTAAAACTTTTTCCATCTTATCACGGTCGCGGGTAAGGGTCAAACGTTCTTTTTTAGTAATGCTATCTAATGAACCATCGCTAAGCATTTTTTCGATGCTTTGCATCTTCTTCACGCTCTTACGAACCGTGTTGAAATTGGTAAGCATACCACCCAGCCAGCGCTCAGTTACAAAAGGCATGTTTATTCTCCTGGCAGCCTCAGTTACTATTTCTTTTGCCTGCTTTTTAGTTGCCACAAACATTATCTTTTTACCACTCTTGGCAATTGATTTTAATGCAGCAGCCGATTCCTGTAAACCTTCAACTGTTTTGTTAAGGTCTATAATATGAATGCCTTTTTTCTCGGCAAAAATATAAGGGAGCATTTTAGGATTCCACTTCTTTTTTAAATGCCCGAAGTGAACGCCTGCTTCCAAAAGCTGCTGTTGTAAAGAAGTATTATTTTCCATTCAATGATGATTAAGTTATGTTTATTAATAGTATCAGGTATCAGGTATCAGGTATTAGGTATTAGGTATCAGGTATTAGGTATCAAGTATCAAGTATCATGTATCAAGCAGTTAATTGTTGGAAGTAAGTTTTCTTTCTTGCTACTTGCTACCAACATCTTGCTACTAGTTGCTACCAACATCTTTGCTACAATTATTATCTCTTACTAAACTGGAAGCTCTTCCTGGCTTTTTTCTTACCTGGTTTTTTACGCTCAACAGCACGTGGGTCACGCGTAAGCAAACCTGCTTCTTTCAATGCCGGGCGATACTCTGGATTTACCTGGAGCAATGCTCTCGCAATACCAAGCTTAACTGCTTCGGCCTGGCCCTTTACACCACCGCCACCTGCGTTAACCACTACGTTGAATTGGTTAGCGGCTTCAATGCTTTTAAAGGGCGCTTCCACCTGGTTTTGAAGATACACGAGGGGAAAATAAGTTTTATAATCCTTCCCGTTAATAGTGATGTT
>JALYYM010000291.1 GCA_030946565.1 Bacteroidota bacterium
TTTTTCAAAAAACGTGGTTATGGAGTATCAATTTTATTTTTAAGAAAAAAATCTAAACCAATAATTTATGTGAAATAGCCGCTCATGTATCCAAATCTATCTAAACATTCAATTCATTATTTTTGCCGAATGTCAATAAAAAGTATCTTCTTAATTTCTCTTTGTTTTGTTACAGCCTTAACGCAAGCGCAGGAAAAATGGAGCCTGCAAAAGTGTGTTCAGTATGCCCTTGACAATAATATTTCTATAAAACAGCAGGCAATACAGGCAGACCTTTCAGCGATTACTTATAAGCAAAGTAAGCTCTCCCAAATACCAACTGCCAACTTCAGCAACAATGATGGCTATAGGTTTGGTAAGTCTCAAAATCCATCAACAGGAATATTGGAGAGCCAAAATTTTTTCCAGGTAGGGCTGAATTTTCAATCAAGTGTTGACATCTTCAACTGGTTCTCTAAGAAGAATACAATCCTGGCAAACGATTGGTCGTTGCAGGCTGCAAAGGCTTCAGTGGATAAATTAAAAAATGATATTGCGCTCACCGTTGCCAATTCTTACCTACAGGTTTTGTTGGCAAAAGAGCAACAAGAAATTGCAGATGTTCAAATCAAGCAGTCAACTTCGCAGCTTGATATTGTAAATAAACAAGTAAAGGCAGGCGCTTTGCCTGAACTAAATGCGGTGGAACTGGAAGCACAACTTGCCAATGACAGTGCCACTTATATTTCTTCAAGAGGCAATGTTGACCAGGCAAAATATGTGTTGAAAGCCTACATGAACCTTGATGCCGCCGCCCCTTTTGAAATAGAAGAACCTTCCGCTGATAAAATACCGCTCGAGCCGATAGCCGATCTGCAACCGGAAAGCGTTTATGCCCTGGCGTTAGCCAACCTGCCGCAGCAAAGAGTAAATGATTTTAATATAAAAGCTGCAGAGAAAAATTCTTTAGCGGCAAAAGCAGCTTTGTATCCTTCGCTGTCTGCGTATGGAAGCCTTGGCTCTAACTATGGTTACTTTCGCCAACCGGTGTACCAACAAATACAAAGCGGCTATGGCTCGAGTGGTTTGGTGATAAGTGACGGCATGGGCGGATTTATTGATGTGCAGCGTCCTCTCTATACTAATGGCGGCAAGACTGGCTACATTACGTCTGATGCGCTTGGTACACAGTTCAGCAATAACTTTGGCCAGGCAATAGGAATAAATCTTTCCTTCCCTATCTTCAACGGTTGGCAGGCAAAAGCAAGCTATGAAAGATCAAAGCTCAATATAAAAACTTTGCAGTATCAACAAGATCTCGATAACCAAACGTTGAAACAGGATATTTACCAGGCCTATAACGCAGCAATCGTGGCGCTGGAGAAATTTAATTCCTCAGCAAAATCTGTTGATGCCGCACAACGCACTTATGATTTTGCTTTAAAAAGATTTAATATTGGAATGCTGGGCACGTTTGAATTAGTTACAGACCAAAATAATTTGTTCAGGGCGAAACTTCAATATGTGCTTAATCAATTCGATTATGTTTTTAAAATGAAAGTGTTGGAATTTTATAAGGGACAGGGGATAAAATTATAGAGCCAACCCCTAAATCCCCTGAAGCGGGCTTTGGAGAGTCTTTATTTATTGAAAGTTTAATAAATCTAAAGCGACGCATTTTGAACAGGTATAAGATACATTCTTAAAAAAAATTAAAACACAAAAGCCACCCTGAACTTGTAAAAGGAAGGTGGTTTTGGGAGACATTGATTATGAACAAAAAATTAAAATGGATAATAATATCATTGATCGCGTTGATTGTGCTGCTGGTGATTTTGAAAAAGACCGGTGTGCTCGGTAAAGATGAAGGCACCAAGGTGACTGCTGAAAAAGTTATTCGCCGTAGCATAACAGAAACGGTGAATGCCAGCGGAAAAATATACCCGGAGATTGAAGTAAAAATGAGCCCGGACATTTCCGGTGAAATTGTGGAGTTGAATGTAGAAGAAGGTGATAGCGTAAAAAAAGGACAAGTGCTTGCCCGCATTTACGGGGATATCTATGCAACGCAACGTGACCAGGCTGCAGCCATCGTGAGCCAGCAACAGGCGCAGGTTGCCAATGTATCGGCATCAATCGGCGCCATGAAAGCAAACCTTGACCAGGCGAAAAAATCTTACGACATGCAAAAAGAATTGTATGACGAAAAAGTAATTTCTAAAAATGAATTCAATAC
>JALYYM010000150.1 GCA_030946565.1 Bacteroidota bacterium
AATATCTATATTCAAAAATTAAATGCTGCCGGTAATTTTATTTGGGCTAAAAGCATGATAAAAAATGGGGGAGATGAAGGCACTTCGATAGCTCTTGATAAGTCTGGAAATGTCTATACAACTGGATTTTTTCAGGGAACATTAGATTTTGACCCTGGTCCGGGAACTTTCAATTTATATAATGGCGGTGTGTATATTCAAAAATTAAACACCTCCGGTAATTTTCTTTGGGCTAAAAAAGTAAGCGCTGGCGGAACCCCTGCTATCACCTTGGATGCAGCAGGAAATATTTATACAACCGGAGGTTTCTCTGGCACGGTGGATTTTGATCCTGGCCCAGGAACTTTCAATTTAACGACAGTAACCAACTCCGTTTATGCGCAGGACATCTTTGTTCAAAAACTAGATGCCTCCGGCAATTTCGCCTGGGCAAGGAGCATAGGCGTAAAACCAGATCCTAACGAGCCTTTCACTTATAGCAGGTCCATCGCCGTTGATGGCTCGGGAAATGTTTATACAGCCGGAGAATTCGGTGGTACAGCCGATTTCAACCCAGGTGCCGGAACTTTCAATTTAGTAACTAACCCATCATATCTTGGCGATGTCTTTATTCAAAAACTGAATGCTGCTGGCAATTTCGTTTGGGCAAGGCGAGTAGGTTCAACCGGGCAAGATGAAGGCGCAGACATAGCTGTAGACGCCTCTGGAAATATTTTTACTACCGGATCTTTTACCTCTCCCGGATCTTTTTCCTACAATGTAGATTTTGATCCTGGCGCAGGAACCTTCAATTTAACGACAGACATGAAGGGAGCCTTTATAACAAAATGGAGCCAGTCATCTTCTCCAAGGGTCGCCAGTAATAGCATTTCAATTGCAAGCAAAGGAGATTTGATCGCAACTAATAAAACATCCTTCGGCCTTTATCCCAATCCTACAAATGGCAATTTTATTATTACCATAAAATTGTATGAAGATGTAAACAGCAATGCTATTGTGCAGATATATAACGCAGAGGGGAAATTAGTGACTGCTAATAATATCGCGATGGTGCATGGTGTGTTGTATAAACAAATTAACCTAAGTAAAACATTAGCGGCAGGTATTTATTCGGTGCGTGTGACAGTGAATGATAAAATCATATTGCAGCGACAGTTGATTTATCAACGATAAACAGGTGCAGGGCGACCTGCTGATGAAGTGTTTATTTTCTGACCCCCGATAGTTTATCGGGGGTAATTTTTTGCAGGTTTCTAACCATCAAATATTCTTATAGTAAGCCGATAAAATTCCAGTAAGAATGTTTAATCAAGTAAAATCATTGGATGCTGTAAATAGTTTTAAATGCTATAATAAAGTGTTGATGTTTGCACATCATTTATTTAAACAAGCACAATGAAAAAAATAATCAACTGGTTTTTCCATCCCCCGGAAACAGGGCAATCAACTATTCTGCTTATTCGCCTGATGGCCGGTGGTGTATTTTTTATGGAAGGAATATTAAAATTTGTTTACGTTAACCAGGGTGTGGGGCGGTTTACTAAATTAGGTTTTCCTTCCCCCGTAATGACCGCACATTTTGTAGGCGCAGCCGAAATAATTGGTGGCTTGCTTCTATTGTTTGGGCTATTTACAAGAGTAGCCGCCTTTTATTTTATTATACAAATGATTGTTGCCATTATAAGTACAAAGCCTGATTTATTTATGGGCACAAGCCCTTTGCCATTACCACCTGCCCCACCACAAACAGGATTTTGGGCTGTCGAACATGAAATACGTTCTGATTATGCACAATTACTTACTTGCCTTTTTCTATTAATTGAAGGTGCTGGCAGAAGGTCGCTTGATTTTCTAATTTCTACTTCAAAGAAAGTTTATAGTATTAGTGAGAAGCTATTGCCGATACATAAATAAAACCTTGATATTTAAACCGCCGCTTTTTGTTGACACAGCATAGTATTGGCGGGAATAATGTAAACCTGCTCGGAATCCATCTTTACATTGTCACTTATCCCATATTTATCGGCAAGGCCCGGGCAATTCCTTGCAAAAGATCTTTTTATTACTTGGTGCTGCAACATGGGACATCAGGTGAGGTTTTAGCAGTTTCGCGCCTTACATCCTCCTCAGCAAATAAAAATATTTTTAATAAACAGTATTAAACATCTAACTAAAATGCAGTGTTATTAAAATCTTTTTCAGAAATAAACACGTATTACAATGTGTAAGATTTTTATGGTTTAAGAAATGAAATTTTAAACAAAAATATAAAAACATGAAACTACTAACATTTGCAAATAATATGAGCCCGCCAAATGCTGATGCAAAAAGAATTAGAATAAAAAAATTGTTTAACCCTGGTTTACACCAAATAATTTTTAAAAACTCAACAACCACCTTCTTAGAAGGTGGGTTGGAAGCAACGGGCAGAGCCCTCTTTAGCTCTCTGAAGGTGGATTGAACAAATCAAAATCTCGCGGCTGGCTTTCCTCCTTCTTATCTTCTTTTTCCTGATATTTTACATATCTTCTTATTATGTCTTCATCCACACCTACCGTTGTTACAAAATAGCCTCTTGACCAAAAGTGATTCCCCCAATATGGCTTCTGCTTTAATTTCGGATACGTCTTAAATATTTTTATTGCCAACTTACCTTTCAACATCCCCAGTAACTCAGATACTGAATCTTTTGGAGGAATTGAACAAACAATATGAACATGATCTATTTGAACATTTAACTCGATAACCTCAACTCCTTTCCATTCACAAAGCATTCGAATATCATTCTCTACTAATGCCTTTACTTCTCCAAACAATACCCTAAATCTATATTTCGGAGTCCAAACAATATGATAATCACATTTGTAAACAACATGCGAAAGCTTTTTATATTTGCCATTCATAAAAAATATATGCCTCTAAAGATAAGGCATAGCCATCAGGACATTACCACCGCCAAAGGCGGTGGTTTTTTAAGGAGAAATAAAAAAATTACCATGAAAAAAACCCTTCTAATATTATTTGCTTCCGCTTTTTTGTTTTCCTGCAAAAAAGATAACTCTGCTGTAGAAGACGAGAGTAAAGAGAGTACGCCGAACAACATGAAA
>JALYYM010000158.1 GCA_030946565.1 Bacteroidota bacterium
GGGATTTATGTTAGGATATTTAATGTATGGAACTATGCACTATGCGATTCACGCCTGGCGTCCCCCGTTTAAATGGATGAAGCCGATTTGGCGTAATCATCATTTACATCATTACAAAAGCGACACGGGTGGATTTGGAGTAAGCTCGCATTTCTGGGATAGAATATTTGGGACTGATTTTGATCTTAGCAAGGAGAAAGAAAATACTGAAGCGACAAAGAAACTCATGGTTTAAAACATTGTTGTCCGGCCTAAAAATTATCAATTAAATGCTACCAAAGTTCGTTTTCACTTGTGTCGTTCGGCGTTTTAAATTTCTTCCGGGTTTCATTTTTTTTAATTTGTCTTTCTATAATCAATCCTGCTATAGTGGTAGCAGCATCTGTAAGTTGGTGTTGTTGCAGGAGATCTTTTAGTTTTTTTTCATCTACATCCACGCGATAAAGTAATTGCACCAATGCAGAAAAATCATTTGTGATCAATTCATTAATGTAAGCCACTAACTGTTTTTTAAGCTGGCCTGCATTTTCCATATCGAGCTTATTTGTAAGCACTATTATTTTTTCAGTAACAGCCATTTCGTTTGAAGATTCCATTTTAAAATTTTTCTAAAACACCTAAACCAAATAACGCAAAATCATATTTTACCGGATCATCTTTGTCGAATGTTCGCAGCACTTCTGTAAGCTCCATTGCAGCCTGCCAATCCACCTGCTTTCTTTGCAATAAATTTAATTTTTTTGCAACCCTCGCTACGTGAAGATCAACAGGACAAATTAAATCCGCGGGAGATATTTTTTTCCAGATTCCAAAGTCAACGCCGTTGGTATCGTTCCTCACCATCCATCGGAGATACATGTTTAATCTTTTGCAACTGGAGTTTCTGCCGGGTGTTGCTACATGCTTTTTTGTTCTTTGCGGCACATCTTCCAATGAAAAAAAATATGCATAAAAATAATTTAACGCTGCTTCTATTTTATTTGTTTGGGAAAGTGTTTGTTTATTCAGGAAGGCAGTTTCAAGGCTTTTATTTTTTGAATAATGAAATTTAAAAAACGAAATAAAATAAAGTAAGTCAGTATCATTAAAAGTACGATGACAAAACCCAATTAATTTTTTAAGATCATCATCCTGGTGGTTGATACAAAAATCATAGGGAGCATTATCCATTAATTGCATGAGCTCCTTACATTTATTAATAATCGTTTTCCGTATGCCCCAGGCAAATGTTGCAGCAAAAAAGCCTGCAATTTCAATGTCTTGTTTTTTTGAAAATAAATGTGGAATGCAAACAGGATCGTCTTTTATGAAGGAAGGATTATTGAACTGGTTAACTTTTGTATCAAGAAATCTTTTAAGATCATTTTGGGCACTCATTATTATTTTTAATGAATTAGGTAATAGTCGCAAAGGTAATATAGCTGTATCGCTTAGTTTCGTAGCAACTTTTCGTGGGTAGAATATTCCCAAATAAAGTACGAAACGTTCCGAAGGAACGTATGATGCTATTATCATAAAATTGGCGACCACCCACGAAATGTGCCTACAGCACAAAAGAATTGCGACGTTGAATATCTGGCCATCAGCATCGCTGCCAAAGGTTTGCGAACAAAATACCTAATTCTATATCTTTAAATATATCGCAAAAAATTACCCGATTGCGATATTCAAATCATCAATCAAATCATCAGCATCTTCAATGCCAACACTCAATCTAATAAGTGAATCTACCAGGCCAGTCTTCAGTCTTTCTGCCAGAGGAATACTTGCATGCGTCATGCTTGCAGGATGCCCGATCAGGCTTTCAACACCACCCAGGCTTTCAGCCAATGAAAAAAGTTTGGTATTGGAAAGCACTTTCATAGCCGCGTCTATGCTATCATCTTTCAAGGTAAAGCTCATCATGCCACCAAAGCCGCGCATTTGTTTTTTTGCAATATCATGATTGGGATGATCTTCTAAACCGCACCAAAAAACTTTATCAACTTTTGGATTTTTCTTAAGCCATAAAGCGATTCGTTCACCATTCTCGCAATGCCTTTGCATACGCACGTGAAGGGTTTTCAATCCTCTTAAAACTAAAAAGCAATCCTGCGGGCCGGGTACGGCTCCTGTACTATTTTGTATAAAAGCCAGCCTTTCATTTAATGTTTCATCGTTCATAATTAAACACCCATGAACCACGTCGCTATGGCCACCCAAATATTTTGTAGCCGAATGCAAAACGATATC
>JALYYM010000168.1 GCA_030946565.1 Bacteroidota bacterium
CAGTAACAATTCCCGTGATTGCCGCAGGTGGTATTGCAACCGGCAGGCAAATGCTGGCAGCCATGGTATTAGGGGCAGAAGGTGTGCAGATCGGCAGCCGGTTTGTTGCCTCAGAGGAAGCCTCTTCACATATCAACTTTAAAAATTTATTGCTGAGGGCGGAAGAAGGTGATACAATTCTTACGTTGAAAGAACTCACTCCCGTACGAATGCTAAAAAATGCTTTTTACAAAAAAATAGAAGAAGCTTATAGTAAT
This sequence comes from Bacteroidota bacterium, assembly GCA_030946565.1. Next base: position 258 of record JALYYM010000168.1, read on the forward strand.
GATGCATCCGTGCAACAACTAAAGGAACTTCTCGGAAAAGGACGGGCAAAGATGGGAATGTTTAATGGAGACCTGGATGAAGGAGAATTAGAAATAGGACAGGTAAGTGCTTTAATAAATGAAATAAAACCGGCAGCGGAAATTTTGAACGAGATATGGTTGCAATTTCTTGACGCACGGGAAAAACCTATATAATAAAGCGCGTGCTTTTACGTTTATAGGGAATATCATAACACTTACCCTAACTATGTGTTGTTCAAAACAAGTGATTACTGCCAGAGTAGTGATCTTAATTTTATTTTTTGCCTGTCTACTGCCTGTAGCATCTGTGTATGCGCAAGTGCCAACAGAAGATTTGCCCATTGATCCGAATGCATTAAAAAATGCATCTCCTTCTGATCTTCAAAGTTACCTGAGGGATAATAATGGCACGGATAGAAAGGCCGGCGACGACATTCATAAGCCACTTGCTGACCTGAAGACCAGGAATATTATTGCGAAAGACAGTACGCAAAAAGATAATTTCAAAAGAAATTTTTACAGCCCGGAAGATGTGTATGGAAGTGACCTGTTTCAAAAGAAGCAGATATTAGAGCTTTCCGAACTTTCTACGCCGCCGCTCGATTACCCGATCGGAGTTGGTGATGAGATAGTCGTTTCGCTTTGGGGCGGCGCAGATTTTGAGCAGAGCTATGTGGTCGCCAGGGATGGAACTATTTTTCCTTCAGGGCTGGGTAAAATAACTGTGCAAGGCTTGACCTTTCAAAATGCAAGGGCTATTATTCATGATCGTTTCGCGAAAGTAATACCGCCTTCTACCAGCGTATCGGTAACACTCGGCCAGCCAAGAAGCATTGTGGTGCAGGCCTCAGGAGAAATACAGGAGCCAGGCCCGCTGGTGGTTTCCGCTTTTACCAATGCATTAAATGTAGTAGCGCTTGCCGGCGGAATTACTGACTTCGGCAATATGCGCAACATTCTTATTTCCCGCAATGGCCGCATCATAGATTCAATTGATGTATATAAATATTTAACTACCGGGGACTATGGCAAACATCTTTACCTGGAAAATAATGACTTTATCATCGTTCCTTTTTTGGATAAAAAAGTACTTGCTTCCGGCCAGTTTAGAAGGCCGATGTATTACCAGCTTAAGAAAGGCGAAGGCATGAGCGACCTTCTGAAATACACCGGGGGCTTTACCACAGAAGCCTATGCATCTGGCGGTGTAATCATCAGGAATGTAAATGAAAAGCAGACAATAAAGAATGTAAATTTTAATGCTATCGGTTTAAAGGCAAATGGCGCCGTAACTGATGAACCATTATACGATGGTGATGTGGTGGTAGTGAATCCCATTAATGCAGGGTTGAATAATAAAGTAATTGTAAAGGGAGAAGTTGCCTATCCGAATGTGTATGAAATAAGAAAAGGCGACCGCTTATTTGATGTGATAAACAGGGCCGGCGGCATTACGCCTAACTCTTACCTTGAAAGGGCGTATGTATATAAAGGCGCCGGTGACTCTACCAATTTAAAATCTGATAAGATAGATGTAAGCCTGGAAGATTTAAACAAAAATATAAACAGTACTTATAATATTCCTATCGAATCCAATGACATTGTTGAAGTTTTCAACAGGAATCAATTCAGCGACCGGCAGTTTGTAACGATTGAAGGTGAAGTGCGTAAGCCGGGCAAGGTGCAAAAGTTTGGAGGAATGACATTGAAGGATCTTATTTATTTTGCCAATGGCATAAAACCCTCCGCCGAGTTTGGAAGAATAGAAATATCGAGTATTGTAGATATAGATTCTTCTCAAAGAGGAATAAGGCCTACAAAAACAATAATAAAAACCTATTCCATTCAGCCCAACCTGGAGCTTGATTCTCTTACAGAAAACATAATGCTCAAGCCTTATGACCAGGTATTTGTAAGAAAAAATCCCGGGTTCAATTTGCAACAAAATGTACAGATAAGGGGCGAAGTAAAGTACCAGGGTAATTATTCAAAAATCGCACCCGGAGAGCGCTTGTCTTCTTTTATAGAAAGAGCGGGTGGGATAAATGATAACGCCAATACATCTGGTGCAGTGTTGTATAGGATCCGCGACAATGCTGTTACAGAAAATCCATTAATAAAAAAGAACCACAGCAATTACATAAAAGATTCAGCCGGAAAAATTATTGACAGCACGCTTGTTGACCCATCGGAGAAAATAAGTATTGATCTTGAAAACGCGTTAAAATTCAAAGAATCAAAATATGATATGGCGCTGCAGGAAGGAGATGTTATTTATATACCTTCTCTAAACCCGGTGGTAACTATAAAGGGCGCCGTGCAAACGCCCGAACTTAAAATGTATTTTGATAAACAGCACAGCAGCCTCAGTTATTATGTGAGTAAGGCAGGAGGTTTTGCAATAAAGCCATGGAGGAAAAGAATCTATGTAACCTACGCCAACGGCCGCAGCCAGCGTACACACAATTTCGGCTTCCTTCATTTTTATCCTAAGGTAAAAGAAGGCAGCACAGTAGTGGTGCCCGAGAAGCCCGAAGGCAAAAATCTTGGCAATTTTGTCGGACAGCTTTTCGTTACTTCTCTACCAATTGTACTTGGGGTATTACTTACAAGCTTATAATATTAATATGAATGCACAGGATTTAACGAGGGAAATTTTTCAAAGGTTAAAAAAATTCAGGTTCGTAATAATGATTGCGGGCATGCTGGGAGCTACAGTACTTGTATTGTATGCAAAGCAGAAGCCTGTTACTTATACTTCCAGGTCATCGGTATTTCCCTTAACCAGTGGCAGCGATAACCAGGGTTCTTCTTCTGCGTTGAATGCATTATTAGGCACAGAAACTTCAAAGAACTTTAGCAATGAAGCATCGGTAAATATTATAGAGCTTGCCCAGAGCCGCACCACACGAGAAGAAGTTGCAGCCATACGCGATTCAGCTCCTGGCAATAAAACAATTGCCCAATTGCTTTTTGAAGACATCAATAATCATCGCAGTTGGTTCCAGGAAAAAATGCCGAAGCCTGCCAGCGAAACTGAATTAATCACATGGGCAGGCGATGTTTTAAAAGAAGGTTTAACGGCGAACATCAATAAAAACAATACGCTCGTTCTCTCTTATACCGCCCGCAGTCCGGAGGTGGTGAAAATAGTGAGCTATGGTTTTATTAATAAAATTTCTCTTTTTTATATTGAATTAAAAAGAGAAAAAGCAAACCGGGATTTTCAATTCGCCACAGGTAAAGTGGATTCTCTCCGATATGTGATGAGCGCCAAAGACCAAAAGCTGATCGCGATGGATAAGAGAACTTTGTTCACCAATACCAGTAAGCTTGAATACAGGGTGCCGGCTGAGAATGTGTTAGCCGATAAACAAATGATCCGCCAGCAGTATGCAAACGCTATTGCTAACCAGCAGAATGCAGCCTATAAATTGCAAAAAGTTACACCGCTTATTAAAATACTTGACAAGCCCGACCCCCCTTATGATGTGCAAAATAAATCTGCAAGCTTATATGGATTGATGGGTTTTTTTGGGGCTCTCGTGTTGGCATGTATGCTGGTTTTATTTGGCATTCTTTCACGCTACGTTAAGTACGAGATCAATAAACTACTCTTTGGCGCTGCAAATAATAAAAGCGTAACTACACCGGTTGCTACTTCACTGTGATTTTCTGAAAAGTAGCTTGCATTATCTCTAAAGGCTATTCTACCCTATTAAGCAAAATGAAGATTTAACTTGAAATTGGAGCCGTTGTTGGTCTTGTGACCAACAACTAATACATGTGATTGGTAATGCGCCTACAATATCCTGCCTTCTTTTAACCAGTTAATATATATGATTGGCATTATCAAAAATGGCGTGGCTGTACCTTGCCTTCTTTAATCAATACATGTGATTGGTATTATGACAAATGCGCCTACAATATCCTGCCTTCTTTTAACCAGTTAATATACATGATTGGCATTATCAAAATGGCGTGGCTGTACCTTGCCTTCTTTAATCAGTTGTTGGTCACAAGACCAACAACGGCGTGAAAGAAGATTTTGTTGCATTAATACATATACTCTTTAAAGTCTTCAAGAGGTTCATCAAAGTCGGGCATCAAAAAAAACATTCCTTTGCCACTGCCAAATTTTGGTTTGTTTGCTTTGGGCTTTTCTATGTTGTCCTTTGATTTAAGAAAATCAATAAAATCCCCGACCTGGTTTTTTAAATTGTCGGGCAAAGAAGCAAGTTTATTATATAATAAAAGATTTTCCATCTCTTTAAATTTTCCAACCAAATTTAGTTAGTTTCAAGTAAATGTTTTTGAAATCCGCCAATAATTCACACGATGGATAAAGAGCAATAGCTTTTATCCTGCTTCAAAAAAACTATGATTTTCTAAAAAGCCATCTTCCCATTTCCCTAAAGGTTACTTTTTTACCATAAAGCAAAATTCCTGTTCTGTATATTTTTGCCGCCAGCATCGTGGTAAGTATAAAGCCTGCGATGAGAGAGAGCATTGAAACTAAAATTTGCCACACCGGCACACTTCCTGAGGGTATCCTCGCCATCATTACTATAGGCGAGGAAAACGGTATCATACTTCCCCACACAGCTATTGGCGCATCAGGCTTACCCACTGCTGTTGACATGATGATGAATGATAAAATAATCGGCATCGTGATCGGCAACATTAACGATTGGGCCTCTTGTGGATCTTCATTTACTACACTACCTACTGCAGCAAATAAAGACGCATAAAAAAGATAGCCTCCTAAAAAATAAAATAAGAAGCACGGAATTATCAGCGCCCAGTTTGCACTTAAGAAAGTATTTTTTGCAGTTAAGAATTTAATAGCCGCAGAGTTGCCCCCCGGCCCCATGGAAGCATTCATATTCTGGGCCTGCGCTAAGGCATCGTGAGGAATGAAAGAGCTTGCTATAGTTGATAAGCCAATGATCAATACAATCCAGATTAATAGTTGAGTTAAGCCAACAGCGGCAATCCCAAGAATTTTACCCATCATCAATTGGAAGGGCCTAACAGAGCTAATAATTACTTCCGCAATCCGGTTCATTTTTTCTTCCATCACACCCCGCATCACAGCCGCGCCATAGATAAACAGCGTTAAATAAATTAATATGCCGCTTCCATATCCAATACCATAAGAAAGCCCTGAATTTGACTGCGCAGTTTTATCGCCCTGCTTTATTACCGGGCTGAATTTGTACATGCTTTCTTCATCAATGTTATTAATCGAATCAAGTACTTTACTGTCAATATTGTGTTGCAGAAACGCTTTATTGCGAATGGCATTGTTGAGTTGGTCTTTCACTTTTCCTTCTGCATCAATTCCCAATTGTTTTTCAGAAACAAGGGAAATAGAATCACGCTTCGATTCAAAATCTTTTGGAATATTCAGGTACGCTGTGTAACCTTTTTCTTTGAAATTATTACTGTTTACATCAGAAGGAAACTCGTAGGTAATAACCTTATCACTCTGAAAACTACTTTTAAAAAGTCCATTTTCATCAACCACGGCAATCTTTTGCTTATCTACACTTTTAATGGAAAAATAAGCAGAGGCAAAAATGAAACCTATAAAAAATAAAGGAAGCAAAATAGTTGAGAGGATAAAAGTTCTGTTTCTTACTCTCGTTAAATATTCTCTTTTAATAACCAGCCAGATTTTGTTCATGTAAAATGTTGTTGTTAAAATTTTTAATATAAAATCTAATGTAGAACGTTTAAATATCTGTGAGCATCGTACATCGTAGATGGTACCTCGTACATTTCACACCACTTTTTCAAATTGCCTTGCCAGTTTGGTGTCTTCTACTTTCTTAATAAAAATGTCATTAAGGCTTGGCAATATTTCATTAAATGAAATGATGCTTGCCCGATGATCTATAAATTCTTTAAGCACTGCAGCAGGGTTATAGCCTTCATTGATCTTTACCGTTAGAAAATTATCTTTTGTATTTGCAATTTGAAATACATTGTTTTCAAAAGGTTCCGGCAATTGATCAAACCCCACCTTAAAAATATTTTCTTTGCAATCTTGTTTTACCTGCTTTACACTGCCCTCAAGAATTTTTGTGCCCTTATTTACCAATATAATTTCATCGCATATTTCTTCTACCTGCTCCATCCTGTGGGTGCTGAAAATAATTGTTGTTCCTTTCTTCGCCAGTTTATAGATTTCATCTTTTATGAGATTACTGTTTACAGGATCAAGACCACTGAACGGTTCATCAAGAATAAGCAATTGCGGTTCATGTAGAACTGTTGTGACAAACTGGAGCTTTTGGCTCATACCCTTACTCAGGTCATCTACCTTTTTATTCCACCAGGTTTCCATCTCAAATTTCACAAACCATTCTTTTATTTTTTTCATCGCATCCTGCTTATCCAATCCCTTTAGCCTGGCTAAATAAAGCGCCTGCTCTCCTATTTTCATTTTTTTGTACAAGCCTCTTTCCTCAGGCATGTAACCAATCTTGGCAATGTCTTTAACAGGATCAAACTTTTTTCCTTCAAACAAAATGTTTCCACTATCCGGATAAAAAATGCCGGTGATCATACGAAGCAATGTCGTTTTACCCGCGCCATTTGGCCCAAGTAATCCAAATATGCTTCCCTGCGAAATAGAAAAACTTATGTCGTCAACCGCCCTTTGTGTTGCGTAGTATTTTTTAAGGTTTTGCAGTTCTAATATATTCATTTGTAAAAATTAGTTTTATTGATCCGGGATGGTAAAAGTAGTAATTGAGTGCGAAGGTAATAGCCTTCGAAAAAATTGGTGCAAATTTAATAAACCCGTATTCTTATTGAAAAGGAAAATTATAAGTGGTAATTATGCTACGCCAACCGAAGCGATAGCAAGGGCAACTCTTTCACCATCCATGGCAGCGCTTACAATGCCGCCTGCATAGCCAGCACCTTCTCCGCAGGGAAATAAATTTTTCAATTGCGGATGATGTAAAAGTTTTTCATCGCGTGGAATTCTTACCGGCGAGGATGTGCGGCTTTCAGTAGCCACCAGAACGGCCTCATTAGTGTAATACCCGCTGGTGTTGCCTCTTGAAGGCATTTTTTTAGAAAATAATTTCATTGCAATTACAAGCCGTTCATGAATGAAAGGTGGTAAAATATTTTTAAGTGGTACAGATTTTATACCGGGAATATAAGAGCACTTCGGCAGGGAAGATGAGAATTTATCTTCAGTAAAATCTGCCATGCGCTGGGCAGGGGCAACAAAATTTCCGCCGCCGGCATTGAACGCTCTTTGTTCAACCATTCCTTGAAAATGCATCATCAGCAAAGGCGAGCCGGTATTAGCAAATTCTTTATTTTCATTCTCCATATATTTTATGGCATCTTCTACTTCTACCTGCACCACGATGCCGCTATTAGCATAAGGATTATTTCTTTTAGAAGGGCTCCACCCATTTGTAACTATTTCTCCATCATTGGTGGCCGCCGGGGCAATAATACCTCCTGGGCACATACAAAACGAAAACACTCCACGCCCATCAACCTGCTCAACAAGTTGATAGGAAGCAGGTGGTAAAAGTTCTCCAACTGACTTATTTTTTTTTGAATATTGAATATTATTAATTATTTCCTGCGGGTGCTCTATCCTTACCCCAAGGGCAAACGGCTTTGCAATAATTAAAAGTTTTTTTTTATCAAGCAATAAAAAAATATCCCGTGCAGAGTGGCCGGTAGCAAGTATGAAATTATCTGCTTCAAAAATATTTCCGTCGGAAGTTTTTACTGATTTTATTTTATTTTTTTCAATTAAAATATCAATAACCTTTTTATTGAAATGAAATTCTCCGCCGCAATCAATTACGCGTTTACGCATTGCCGTTATGATCTGTGGAAGTTTGTTAGTTCCTATGTGCGGATGCGCTTCGTATAAGATATTTTCACTGGCTCCAAAATGCACAAACAACTGTAAAATCCTTTCTATATTTCCGCGCTTCGAACTGCGGGTATATAATTTTCCATCGCTATAAGTTCCTGCACCGCCTTCGCCAAAACAATAGTTACTCTCCGGGTTAATAATGCCTTGCTTATTTAATAAAGCAAGGTCTCTTCTTCTTTCGCGTACATCTTTTCCCCGTTCAAGAATTATAGGTTTTATGCCCTTTTCTAACAACTGCAAGGCAGCAAATAATCCGGCAGGCCCCCCGCCAATTATTACCACTTTTTTCTTCGCTAATGAAACATTCTTAAAAGCAAATTGATAATTATTCCTTTCCTGGCAGGGCTCATTTATAAAAGCATTCACCGTAAGATTTATCCAAACGGTTTTACTTCTTGCATCAATAGATTTTTTTAAAATATTATAACCGGAAATTTGAGATAAATTTTTACCCGCTGCTTCAGCAATATGTTCTTTTATTGCAGTATCGCTAACCGCATGGTGCGGTAAAAGTTTAAGGGAGATTTTTTGTTGCATAAAAAAACACCCCTCCATGGGAGTCCATTCGGACAAACCCCTGAAGGGGCTTAAGGCCAATTATATTTATAGCATTTATGAAACTCTTTTAAGCTAGTTGCGTCCAACCCAGTCCTGGTAAGCCTTTCATGGTAGGCCTTTGGGGTTCTAAAACGGCAAATCATCAATCGCATCCTGCGATGAAGAAGTGAAAGTATCTAAAGGCTCAAGATGATCATCATCAGAAGAAGCGTCTTTGCCTGCCTGTAAGATTTGTTCAATGCGCCATGCATCGAGATTGCTAAAATAAGAAGTGCGTCCATCTTTTTCCCACTTCGTGCCCCTGATGTTGAAGTACACTTTTACTTCATCCCCGGTATTGATACGGTCCACAATATTAGTGCGATCCTGCACGCATTGAAATTTTATAAAATTGGTAATTGTCTTTCCGTTAATATCTTCAGATTTCTCAATAACAAACTCACGAACTTTGAATGTTTCTGTTCTTTGTATTGCATCAAATTTTTCCAAAAGTTTACCTGTTAATTCGTAGCTCATATTTCAAGTTTTTATTTTAAAGATAAATGCATTTCACTAATAATGATTTTAATAATTCTTTCGGCGAAAAAATCTTTTGCACATTTCATTTTTATTTTATCTGATGATTTTAGCTTGAAAAAATTTTTTTTCAAAACGATGAAAAAGTTGGAAAAAAAATTATGGTGTGTCTGTAAATCAATGTGGACGTAACTCTAAATTTTTTCAAGAAATTAAAAATAAAATCAGTCATTTTTTTTAAGATAGCATACTGTATAAACGATGAGAAAAACAATGAATAAAAAATTTTTTTTTCAACAAATTATTTTGATATTCGCTGTCTTACTGAAAGAATTTTTACAAATACCTTTTGTTCAAATTTTTTTATGTGATGCCCACAGAAAGAAAATTTAATCTACTAAAATAGCTTACTGAATAAAATGAATAAAGCTTGCGAAACAGTTTGGCAAAATTGTCTCAATATAATAAAAGATATAGTGGAGTGGCAGCATTACAAAACATGGTTTGAACCCATAACTCCGGTATTATTAAAAGATGGAATTTTAACCATCCAGGTGCCCAGCCAATTTTTTTATGAATATATTGAAGAGCATTATGTAAACCTTCTTGCCAAAACTTTAAAAAGAGAATTAGGAAAAGAAGCAAGGCTTGAATATCGCATAATGGTGGATGGTGGCAATGATAATAATAAGCCACTGATGATGGACATTCCGGGTCATGGCTATAAATCATATTCAAACAACGAAATGGATTTCCCATTAGTTATAAATAATCCTGTTAAGAACCCGTTTGTAATACCGGGCCTTAAAAAAATGCAGATAGATCCGCAGTTAAATCCTGTGCATGTATTTGATTCATATATAGAGGGAGATTGTAATCGTGTAGCCAGGCGTGCAGGAAAAACTGTTGCGGAAAAACCGGGGTCTACTTCTTTCAATCCTTTAGTAATTTATGGCGGTGTTGGATTAGGTAAAACCCATCTTGCCCAGGCAATAGGCAATGAAGTAAAAAGGCTGCATAATAATAAAGTGGTTTTATATGTAAGCTCAGAAAAATTCATCAATCAATTTGTAGATCATAGCCGCAATAATGCGATAAACGATTTCATTCATTTCTATCAGCTAATAGATGTGCTGATTATTGATGACGTTCAATTTTTTATTCGTGCAGAAAAATCGCAGGATGCATTATTTGCGATCTTCAATCACCTACATCAAAGTGGTAAACAATTAATTCTTACATCAGATAAGCCGCCCAAAGATCTTGAAGGAGTGCAGGAAAGATTGCTTAGCCGCTTCAGATGGGGCTTAAGCGCAGATCTGCAAATACCAGACTATGATACAAAAATTGAAATATTAGAGCAGAAGATGAAAAATGACGGGCTTGAAATGCCTAAGGAAGTGGTAAAATATATTGCTTATAATATTCAAAATAATATACGTGAACTGGAAGGCGCTTTAATATCTCTCTTGGCACAATCTTCGCTTAATAAGCGTGAAATTGATTTAGAATTAGCTAAGAAAGTTTTGAGAAATTTTATAAAATCATCATCGAAAGAAATAACTATTGATACCATCCAAAAAATGGTATGCGATTACTTTGATGTACCTTATGAAAAGCTCCTTCAGAAGACTCGTAAGAGAGAGATTGTGCAGGCGAGACAGATCAGCATGTTCCTGGCTAAAGCATTTACAAAAAACTCATTAAAAACAATAGGTGAGCACTTTGGCGGCCGTGACCACACAACTGTAATTCATAGTTGCCAAACAGTAAAGGACCTTATGGATACCGATACCTTATTTAAAGAAAGCGTGATAGAGCTTCAGCAAAAAGTGCAACTTGCTGCCATGTAATGTCTAAATATCCATTCACTTAAATCATCAATTATTTATTTCAGATTTTGAATTGCAAATGCTACTTTTGCAACCCTTAATTACTTGAGTAGGAGAGGTGCCTGAGTGGCCGAAAGGAACGGTTTGCTAAATCGTCGTACGGGTTAAACTGTACCGTGGGTTCGAATCCCACCCTCTCCGCAAAGCTTGCTCAAGCAAAAAAATTAGTTCGGGGCGTAGCGTAGCCCGGTTATCGCGCCACATTTGGGATGTGGAGGTCGCAAGTTCGAATC
>JALYYM010000295.1 GCA_030946565.1 Bacteroidota bacterium
TATTTTATCACTTTCTTCATTTGCTTTCGCATCATTCTTCATTTTTTCTATATCATCTTTGCTTAAGCCACTTCCTGCTTCTATGCGAATGTTGTGTGATTTGCCGGTGCCTTTATCTTTAGCAGAAACATTTAAAATTCCGTTTGCATCTATGTCAAAAGTTACTTCTACCTGCGGAACGCCTCTTGGTGCCGGCGGAATTCCATCCAGGTTAAATGTTCCAAGGCTTTTATTCTGACCGGCCATTGGCCTCTCGCCCTGCAGCACATGTATCTGCACGCCTGGTTGGTTATCACTCGCTGTTGAAAACGTTTCCATTTTCTTGGTAGGTATGGTAGTGTTGCTTTCGATAAGCCTTGTCATTACACCACCCATGGTTTCAATACCAAGAGACAATGGAGTAACATCCAGCAACAACACATCTTTTACTTCACCTGTCAGCACACCACCTTGTATCGCTGCACCTATGGCAACTACCTCATCAGGATTTACACCTTTGTTTGGCTTCTTATTAAAAAACTTTTCTACCATCTCCTGTACTTTAGGAATACGGGTAGAACCACCAACAAGTATTACTTCATTTATGTCAGCCACACTCAAGCCTGCATCTTTTATCGCAGCTTCGCAAGGCTTCAGGCATCTTGCAAAAAGATCATCAGCGAGCTTTTCAAATTGTGCACGGGTAAGTTTTTTTACAAGGTGCTTAGGCACACCATCAACTGCGGTTACATAAGGAAGATTTATTTCTGTTTCGCTTGAAGAAGACAATTCTATCTTAGCTTTTTCTGCTGCTTCTTTTAAACGTTGCCAGGCCATTGGATCTTTGTGCAGATCAATTGCTTCGTCTTTTTTGAATTCAGCAGCAAGCCAATCCATAATCACTTTATCAAAGTCATCACCACCTAGGTGCGTATCACCGTTAGTTGATTTTACTTCGAACACGCCATCGCCCAATTCCAAAATGGAAATATCGAAAGTACCACCCCCAAGGTCAAATACTGCTATCTTCTGGTCAATAGATTTTTTATCAAGGCCATAAGCAAGCGCCGCCGCCGTAGGTTCGTTTATTATTCTGCGAACATTTAAGCCTGCGATTTCGCCGGCTTCTTTGGTAGCTTGTCTTTGTGCATCATTAAAATATGCAGGCACGGTTATTACCGCTTCATTTATTTCCTGCCCAAGATAATCCTCAGCAGTTTTTTTCATTTTTTGGAGAATCATTGCAGATATTTCCTGCGGCGTATAAGGCCTGCCATCAATATCAATTCTCACTGTGTTGTTATCTCCTTTAATTACTTTGTAACTCCAGTGCCCAACTTCACTTGTAACCTCATCCCACTTATGCCCCATAAAACGCTTTACACTTGTGATAGTGTTGGTAGGGTTAGTAATTGCCTGGCGCTTTGCAGGATCTCCTACTTTGCGCTCCCCGTTTTTCAGGAAAGCCACTACCGATGGTGTAGTACGGCGTCCTTCATCATTAGCTATTACAACGGGTTCATTACCCTCCATAACGGCTACACAACTATTGGTTGTACCGAGATCTATACCTATAATTTTTGCCATAATAAATTGATTTTTTTAATTGTTGCTTAGCTTATGACAAGCATTATGCCAAGGGGAATAAAGTGCAAAAATGGCAGACGTACTTCAAGTCAATAGTCATTGGTCATTAGGTCATTGGACCAAAGCTCATTATATACTCCTTAACCATTGACTTAATAACAATTGACTTATTGACCATTGACTTATTGACTATTGACCTAATGACCAGTGGCTTATTCCTCCATCGGCCCAACGACTGCGTTGGAGGTTTTGAACGTAAAATGTTTTTGGGAGAGGTAACTAAACGCAACCACAAAACACGTTGCAAAAAGTCGCGATACTGTGGGATAAAAATGCATTACTTCTACCAATACTTTTATAATAGTATAATTAAGGGTAAGGTTGACCAACACAATTAATACGTAGCGGAATAATTGAATTCTGCCCTTTAATTGAGAATCATTAAAGACTATGTATTTTGACAACAAAAAGCCCGTAGGAAAGCTGACAACAAACGCCATCCACAGCGCCGCGGTATAAGGTTGAAAAGCTATGAAGCCAAGATCAAGAATTTGCTTGTGAAGGATAAAATTGTAGCTGATAAAATAAATAAGAATATCCAGGATCATATTACTGCCACCACAAACTGCGTAGCGAAAAGTTTGCAGCGGCATAAATCTCCTAAAGGGAGGGTAAAAGAAATCTATGAATGCAATTATTTTTGGCCGCATTGACTCAACTTAAATTGACTGTACATAAAATTCCCAATTAAGTGGAAGCAACCGGGAATTTATTTTTGAAGTAACTATGTCGGATGTTATTTAAATATATATCGGATACCAATTCCCAATCTCAAATCAGAACCCGAAGTTGGCGCCAAATAAAAAAATGGATCAAAGCCAAGACTCACATCAATAGGAGCATCAGCGAATTTGTAATCCACACCGCCGGTAAGCCGCAAAGCAAAATTAGTTGTACTTCTATTACCTGTTCCAAACCCCAGAAAACCACCGCCACCAACAAAATATTGCAAGCCTTCTGCACCTGCTACAGGACCCTGGTATTCATAAAGCCCTTCGAGACCGACTCCTCCACTATAGAAAAGTAATGAACCTTCCAAAGCAGTATGCTCCGCGGTTGAATGCCTTATATTAAGCCCACCTACTGAGCCATTACCGGTATAAAATTTTGCACCAAAAGCTGTTTGATATTCCTGCGCTTTTACTCCCGCTGCGGCTAACAAGATCAAAGCAAAAATCATAAGGGTTGTTTTTTTCATAACGTGTTTTATTAAGTACTGATTTAAAATTTTGGAAAAATATTAATTATACAACTCTGCCTGTAAATCCTTTATTCTTTCATCTGCAAGATATTCATCGTAAGTACAAAGCCTGTCAATAATTCCCTTAGGAGTGATTTCAATAATGCGGTTGGCAACAGTATCCATAAACTGGTGATCGTGCGTGGTAAGTAACACGATACCGGGGAACGTTATCATGCCATCATTAAAAGCTGTGATACTTTCCAAATCAAGATGGTTTGTTGGCTCGTCAAGAATTACCACGTTCGGGTTTTGCAACATCATCCTGCTTACCATACACCTTACTTTTTCACCACCACTTAATACGTTAGTCTTCTTTTTTATTTCGTCTCCACTAAAAAGCATTTTACCTAAAAAGCCTCTTAAAAAATCTTCATCTACATCAGTATAATGATCGGGAACGTATTGCCTCAACCAATCCATTAAAGTAAGCTGCCCTGTAAAAAATTCTGTGTTATCATTCGGAAGATACGCCGTGGTAATTGTTGTTCCCCACTCAAAAGTACCGCTATCAGGCTCCATCCGCTTGTTAATGATTTCAAAAAAAGAAGTAAGCGCTACAGGGTCTCTGCTGAGGAAGGCAAGCTTTTGCCCTTTCACTACATCGAAATTTACATTGTTGAATAGCTTTCTGCCATCAATACTTTTGGTAAGTTTTTGCACATTCAAAATCTGATTACCGGGATCTCTTTCCGGTTTAAATATAATGCCGGGATATTTACGATTGCTCGCAGTAATATCTTCAAACACAAGTTTATCGAGAGCCTTCTTCCGCGAAGTTGCTTGTTTACTTTTAGAAGCATTGGCGCTAAATCGTGCAATGAATTCAAGAAGATCTTTTTTCTTTTCCTCTGTCTTCTTATTCTTGTCTCCCGCCTG
>JALYYM010000188.1 GCA_030946565.1 Bacteroidota bacterium
ATCTCTTATTTCGTTTTCCATAATCCTTTATAATTTTATTTATTGTTTCCCACTTTTCAAGATTTTGAATTTGTATTTCCCTTTCAAACTTTCCCTCAGCGATCAACTCAGGTTTTGTTTTAGTGTTCTCTAAATCGACCAGCAATTTTTTTATAACTAAAATTGAAGATAAAAGCTGATAAATGATTTGTCATTAAGTGCCTTAATGCCCAACGATGCATTGCAAATGCACTTGCTGGCTTTTCAAGCTTTTGCATTTAAACGTTGACTGATAGTTTTAAACGTCCTCCAAGTCCTTGTTGAACAATTCGCATCAATGTTGAAAGACGAATATCACTTGCATTGTTTTCAATTCTTGAAATGTATGATTTCGTCGTACCGCATTTTTTTGCAAGTTGTTCTTGTGTTAAGTTTTGCTTTTCCCGCATTTCCTGAATAAGAACACCAAGCTTGAATGCCTCAAACTCTTGTTCATACGCTTCTCTTATTGCTGTTCCCCTCGTTCCATATTGTTTATCAAGATGGTCGGCAAAAGATGTAAGATTATTTTTTTGCTTTTTCATCAAAGTAGTTTTTTTTAATTTTTGTAGCTAATTCAATCTCATTTTTTGGCGTTTTCTGCGTTTTCTTTTGAAACGCATTTGCAATTACAATTAATTGCCCTTTGTCAAAAAAACTAAAAGCCCTAAAAATATTGTTTCCAACTTCAACTCTCACTTCATATATTCCGTCTGTGCCTTCCATATACTGAAAGAATTTCTTAGGCACTCGTTCAGTCGTTGCAATTAATTCTAAAGTCCAGTTAAACTTTTTTTGAACATCTTCTCTTTGAGCGTTGAAGAATTCCAGATAATAGTGCCTGTAATAAAAGATGTGCCGGATAAAGTTTCCCACAAAGCGAAGTTAACTATTTAGGGCACTTCGGTCTAAAATATCTACACAAAGAATGCCTTTTTTCGGGTTTAAATTTTAAAGAGGCATGTCCCATGGCAGCCAACGATGTTTTATTCAATACCTTATTAAAATTTCCATAAAGAAAATTATCAAATGTAATCTCAACTAATGCTTCACAACGGCTGTTAACTTTAAAAAAACATACTGTGATAAATCTGTGCATAATTTGACCATATCAAAGAGGCTCTCCAAATCTTTCTTTCTGCCAGAACTAATATATTTGCCCGCTTGCCCTTAAAAACAATATTGGCCTGATAAATATAGAAAACGTGAGATTAAAAAGCCTGGAAATAAAAGGATTTAAAAGTTTTGCCGATAAAACTGTACTCAATTTTGACGAGGGAATTACCGGCGTAATCGGCCCAAACGGATGTGGTAAAAGCAATATTGTTGATAGCATCCGCTGGGTGATTGGCGAACAAAAGATAAGCCAGCTTCGCAGTGAAAACCTGGAAAGCCTCGTGTTCAATGGCTCTAAAAGCCGCAGTGCCAGCGGGCTTGCAGAGGTGAGCCTTACCTTTGAAAATACTCGTAATTTATTGCCTACTGAGTTTAATACGGTAACGGTTACACGAAAATATTATAAGAACGGGGAAAGCGAATATCGCCTTAATGACGTAAGCTGCCGCCTGAAGGATATTAATAACCTTTTTATGGATACCGGCGTAAGTACTGATAGCTACGCAATCATCGAGCTGGGCATGGTAGATGATATTATAAGAGACAAAGACTACAGCCGCCGCAAAATGCTGGAACAGGCAGCCGGCATTTCTATTTATAAAACAAGAAAGAGGGAAGCCAAACTGAAGCTGGACGCCACTGAACAGGATATCGCCCGCATTGAAGATATTCTCTTTGAAATAAATAACCAGTTAAAAACACTCGAGAGCCAGGCAAAGAAGGCAGAGAAATATTATGAAATAAAAAAGGAATACCGCGAAGTAAGTATTGAGCTTGCGAAGGCCGCATTGGAAGGTTTTAATATCAGCTACCGTGAACTTAACGAACAGCAAAAATCAGCGACCGATAAAAAAATAGAATTGGAGGCGCAAGTAGCCACAGAAGAAGCCGCTATTGAAAAAGAGAAAGCGGGTTTTATTGAAAAAGAAAAAGCGCTGCATGAACAACAGCATGCATTTAACGAGCTCAACAATACCGTGCGGGAGAAAGAGAATGAAAAAAATCTCAGCGCACAACGGTTACAATATCTGAATGAAAGAGAGACAAGCCTGAAAGAATTTTTACTAAAAGCAGAGGGCCAGTTAAAAGGCATTAGCGAGAGTATTGAATTTACGACGCTGCAGATAACGGATGAAGATCAGAAACTTGAAGAACTGAAGCGACAACTGGAGCAACTGAAAGAAAATGTAGCAGAGAAAAGAATAATCTTTGATGAGAAAAGGGCCGCGGCAGATCAATTGCGCCAGTCGCAGGTTTCGCTGCAGCGCAATCATTTTGATGCAGAAAAAAAAGTAGCCGTAGCCGATACTAATATTCATAACCTGCAAAGATCTATTACGCAGATTGAAGAAGAACAAAGGCAACGTGCAGAAATACTTGAGCGTTTGGAAGAGGAAAGAAAACAAAAAGAAAAAGAGCTCGAAGATAAAAAGACATCGCTTGAACAACTGAAAGAGCAGAATGCTTTTACCAAAGAACAAATACTGGAAACACAATCAGCATTAGAAAAACTCCGTGCGGAATTAGCTGGTGAAAATCGCACGCTTGATGCAAAGCAAAATGAATATGATCTGCTGAAAAGCCTTATAGACAAAATGGAAGGCTATCCTGAAAGTGTAAAATTTCTCCACAATAACAATGCATGGAACCATACGGCGCCTTTGCTCTCTGATATAATCTATGTGAAGGAAGAGTATAGGGCCGCCGTGGAAAATGTGCTGGAGCCTTACCTTAATTATTATGTAGTTGAAAACCTTAGCGAAGGCCTTACGGCTGTTCACCTGCTAGATGACAACAAAAAAGGAAAGGCGAATTTCTTTTTATTGGACAAATTAAATTCATTCGAAACTAAGGTTGAAAATACAAATATAGAAGGCACTATTCCTGCACTTAGTGTTATTGAAATAGATGATAAATACAAACACCTTGCTGGCTACCTTTTAGGCAATGTATTAATTGCAGAAAATGAAGAAGTATTACAAAACAGTAACGGTCATGTGATATTGGAAAAGCATGGTAAATATGTAAAAGGCAAATACGCCCTTACTGGTGGAAGTGTTGGATTGTTTGAAGGGAAAAAAATAGGCCGTGCAAAAAATCTTGAAAAGCTTGCGGAGCAAATAAAAAAGCAGCAAGGGAAAGTGAATGAGTTAAAAAGTGTTATATCTAAAAAATCAAATGAAGTAATTTCTTTCAATGAGCAGCTAAAAGAAAATGCAA
>JALYYM010000191.1 GCA_030946565.1 Bacteroidota bacterium
AAGACTTTATTGCTTAATGCATATTCACCGCTTGCTGCATCATACACCTGGCAGGACCAAAGTTCAGCTTCCACGTATGCTGTGAATAAGCCGGGTACTTACTCGGTAAAAGTTACTGGTGTGAATGGATGCGTGAATAGTGATACCATCGCTGTAAGCGTCACGGCTCCTCCCTATTTTTCGTTAGGTAACGACACCGTTCTTTGCGAAACGGATGTATTGAATTATAATTTTAACCTTAGCAATGTTTCCTACTTATGGAACGATGGAAGTATTCAAAACAGTTATACCATTAATAAGCCCGGCATCTATTCACTTGCTGTAACACAGGCAGGGTGCAGCATTGCTGATAGCGTGCAGGTAAGTTATAAACCGCGTCCCCGTGTAAGCATTGGTAACGATACCACATTATGCGCCGGCAACTCTATTGTTTTAAATGCATTGAATGCAGGAGCAACCTATATTTGGCAGGATGCCAGCACGCAATCTTTTTATGCCGTTGCAAAGGCAGGCATTTATTCTGTGACCGCTAATCTTAATGGCTGTAAGGCAGGTGATACCATACTTATAAATTATACAGGTAAGCCTTCGTTTACTTTGGGTAATGATACAATGATTTGTACGGGCCAGCTCCTGGTATTGCAGCCTCACGTGGAGGGCGCATTAAGTTATTTGTGGCAGGATGGAAGTACGCAACAAATGTACACCGTTACACAGCCGGGCTACTATGCTTTACGGGTAAGCAACGAGTGTGGTACTGCTTCCGATGATATCAGTATTACCACTTTCACCTGCGATTTAACTATGCCCAATGCATTCACTCCAAACAATGATGGGCTGAACGATATTTTTAAGGTAAAATATCCTTATCCCGTGAAGGAATTTCACATGAATGTTTATAACCAATGGGGGCAAAGAGTATTTGAATCAACCGACATTACCCATGGGTGGGATGGCAAATACAAGGGGATACCCGCCTCGCAGGGCACTTATGCGTGGACGATTAGCTTAACAGATAGCCAGGGCAAATCCCAGCATGCGAAAGGTGTTGTCACTTTATTAAAGTAAGGTAAATGAGGTTACGCAGAGGAAGAATATGGTTGAAATTTTTTTTTAAATTACTGCAAATGAAACATCGCAAACCAAACAGGTTAAAGGGATTTGATTATTCACAGGATAATTTATATTTCGTGACATCCTGTGCACATAACAGGGTTTGTTGTTTTGGTGAAATCGTGGTAGGGACAGGTCGCGACCTGTCCAATAACGGTGATCACGTCGTAGGGACGGGTCGTGACCCGTCCAATGATAATGATAATGTTGCGGGGCCAGGTCGCGACCCGTCCTATAATGGTAACAATGATAAATACGAATCCATTATGGTTTTGAATGATTATGGGAAAATTGCAAACGAACAATGGTATTGGTTGGCGCAACAATATCCATACATCATCCTGCATGAATTTATCGTGATGCCAAATCATATACATGGTATTATAGAAATAAACCGGGGCGTAGGGACAGGTCGTGACCTGTCCAATGGTGGTGGTAATTTGGTAGGGACAGGTCGCGACCTGTCCCATGGTGATAAAAATAATGATGGGACCCTGATAGGCCGTGATTCATTCAATAATGATAATGATAACGGTACCGATAATGATAACGTTACCGGGACAGGTCGCGACCTGTCCCTACCGGAATCCAAAATAAAATCCCTGTCTGAATTAATGGGCGCATATAAAACGACGGTATCAAAAAAAATCCATTTAGAAGGATATGCGGAATTTGCGTGGCAGCGTTCTTTTCATGATCATATAATCCGCGACGAACAATCGTACGAAAGGATTGCCAGCTATATAATTAATAATGCTAATTCATGGAAACAGGATAAATTTTTTAATAAATAAAAGATTACAATTCTTCCATCATGTCTATAGCAATTAATAAATTCTACCTGTAAATATTTTTAAAAAAATTTTTTTCACCACCGGCATAGAAGTTAAAAAAATTTTGGCAGAGTCTTCCTTCCCCTGCGTAAACTCCGCTTCTCATATTCTACGCGGCTAGGCTTTTTGGAGTTAGTCTTTTTTAGAATTCTCCGTGGGTTTTGCTGCACTGAAATGCATTATTTTTGAAAATGCCTTTTCTGAAGTCCATTTTTTATTCCTGTGTTTTATTATTGATCTTTTATTCCTGTAAAAAAGAATCGTTCATCACCAGCATGGATGCAGCGCTTAGCACCAGCGTTGATACATTGTCTTATGATACCGTTTTTACGTCGGTTGGCTCAGTTACCCAATCCTTCAAAATATTTAATAATAACAATCAAAAGCTTTTGCTATCGCAGGTAGCGCTTGCCGGTGGCAACTCTTCTTCATTTAAAATAAATGTAGATGGCGCCTCCGCCAATGAGGTGGATGATATAGAGGTAAATGCCAATGATAGTATCTATGTTTTTGTACAGGTGAAAATTGATCCCGCTTCCGGCAATCTTCCTTTTATAATTCGGGATAGCATTTTGATAAATTATAATGGGAATAAAAAATTTGTACAACTGCAGGCTTACGGTCAAAATGCAAACTTTCTAAAAAATGTAAAGCTCACCGGCAACGTTACCTGGACGGATACATTGCCTTATGTAATTCTTGGTGGCCTGTTGGTTGACTCAAATGCAGTACTTACCATACAGGAAGGTGCAAAAATATTCCTGCATCCCAATGCCCCTTTTTTAGTGGATGGCACTTTAATAGTGAATGGAAGCAAGGAGGGCAGAGTAGTTTTTGCCGGAGACCGTCTTGATCCGGATTATGTTGATTTTCCGGCAAGCTGGCCAGGCATATATTTCAGCGGAAGCAGCCAAAAAAATAATCTAAAATTTGCTGTTATTTTAAATGCTTACCAGGGTGTAGTTGCCCGAGACCTTTCTTTGAATACTATTCCAAAAGTTACCTTATCCCAATGCATTATTGATAATATTTATGATGCAGGAGTTTTAGGGATCAACACAAATATTTCTGCAGATAATTGCCTTATAAGTAACTGCGGCAAAAATATATTGCTGGCCTTAGGTGGCGATTATTCTTTTGTGCACTGCACGGTGGCTTCTTATGGTAATTTTTTTATAGATCATAAAAACCCTGTTTTACAAATTTCAAACTCGGCAGGCCAGGGCAACACAACTTCTGTTGCTGACCTGAAGGCGGTTTTTACCAACTGCATTTTTTGGGGCGAAGGCGGTGCGGTAGAAAACGAAATTCTTGTAACGAAGGAACCCGCCGCAAACCCTTTTAGTGTTCATTTTGACAATGTATTATACAAGCTAAAAGATGCTGACCCGGCTGACGCTATTTTTTCTGGTAATGTTTTGAAGAACATGAGCCCGTCATTTGATAGCATAAATGTTTCGAAAAATTATTATGATTTCCATTTTAAAAAAGATCCATCTGCACCGGCAATAGATATGGGAACGGTTACTCCCTTTAAGCGTGACCTTGACGATAGCTTAAGAACAGGCACACCTGACCTTGGGTGCTATGAAAGGTAGGGGCAAGTCCTATTATTTTTTCCCTTTATTTACTGATTACTTATCTTTGCAATAAAAAATGAAAAACGTACTTTTTGCTTTCACATCCCTGCTGATATATTCATTTATGAATCCAACTTCCACCGCAGACTCCATAAAGCCGGCAAGTATATATAAATTTAAAGTAGACGGCCTTGAAGGAGGGACAATTGATTTTTCAAAGTTTAAGGGCAAGAAAATCCTCGTTGTGAACACGGCTTCAAAATGTGGTTTCACACCTCAATATGATGAATTGGAAAAGCTTTATAAAGAATATAGCAACAAGCTCGTGATAGTGGGTTTTCCCGCGAATAATTTCGGCGGCCAGGAGCCCGGAACAAATGCTGAAATAAAAGAATTTTGCAAAAAGAACTATGGGGTTACTTTCCCAATGGCGGCAAAAGTTTCTGTAAAAGGAGATGATATATCGCCGGTATTTAAATGGTTAACCACTAAAGCGGAAAACGGCGTTATGGATGCTGATATCAAATGGAACTTTACAAAGTTCCTGCTAGATGAAAATGGCGTGTTGCTGACAAAGTTCGATAGTAAGGTAACTCCGATGAGTGACGAAATACTCGCATATTTAAAGTAGAAATTTCAAAGCAAATATTTTTATTAATTCCCGGTAACTTTTTAGCTGCGGATAGGTGCAACTAAAAGTTGCCAAAATATTTTTATGCAATTTCAAAATGTAATCGGGCAGGATGAAACAAAAAAGCATTTGGTTGACCTGGTGCTGAACAACCGGCTCAGTCATGCTTTGTTATTCCTGGGAAAGGAAGGAAGCGGAGGTTTATCATTGGCGCTGGCATTTGCTCAATACATAGTTTGTAACTCAGCAAAAAGCCAACCTCCTGCGGGAGCTGCTGCTACGCTTGATCTGTTTGAAACTCCGGCACCTAAAAAGGTTCCTGCAAATATTCCTGATAACGGCACTCCGGCGTTTGATTCGTGCGGCATTTGCCCGGCTTGCATTAAAGCCGAAAAGTTCAGCCATCCTGATATACACTTTTCATTTCCTGTAATTCCGAAGAAATCCGGGACGCCACCGGTAAGCGATGATTACATCACAGAATGGCGGGAATTCATTTCCTCATCTCCTTACGGCAATGTTTATGACTGGCTCCAGTTTTTAGGAGCAGAAAATAAACAGGGAAATATTACCGCCCGGGAATGTAATGAGATCAACCATAAGCTAAGCCTCAAAGCATTTGAAAGTAATTTCAAGATATTAATCATGTGGATGCCCGAGCTTTTAGGCACTTCGGGAAACAAGTTGCTTAAGCTGATAGAAGAACCGCCGCCGGATACGCTTTTTATATTTGTAGCGGAAGATGAGAATGCCATATTGCAAACGATATTATCAAGAACGCAGCTTATTAAAATTCCTTATTTATCAAATACAGAAATAGAAGCTACTTTAATAAATACTTCTAATGCAACACCTGAAATCGCCGCACAGATTGCGGCGGTGTGTGAAGGAAATTATAGAGAAGCTTTACAATTATTGCAGCACACCGAGGAAGATTGGCAGGGCCTTATAAGGGATTGGCTCAATGCAATATTGAAGAACGGCCCGGTGGCGCAGGTAAAATGGATCGATGTAATAAGCCGGTTGGGCAGGGAAAAACAAAAACAGTTTCTACGGTATTTTATTCATTTGCTGGAGCAGGCAATAAGAGTAAGATTTATTGCTGACAGCCATGCGCACCAACACATTGCCGATAATGAAAGGGATTTTGCCAACAGGCTTAATAAGATGTGCAGCCCTGAAACACAGGAAGCGATAATAAATGAACTGGATAAGGCTACCTTTTACATTGAACGAAATGCACATGCCAAAATGTTGTTCCATGCGCTGTCTATCAGGCTGTATCATATTTTTAAAGATAATTCGCTAATTTTGATAAGTTGAGGAAAATGAATGTGATGCAGATGTTTTAAACGATTGAAACTGAATATTTCAGCTATAGCATTTACTTATTACCGGCCATAGAATTTTTATAGTTTTACAAAATAAACCCAAGAGGCTTTCTCAGACCAGGTAGAATTATACGGAATCACAAGGGCTACAATGCTTAAGCTAATCTGCGGATTACGCTCATTTATTTTTACCAACTAAATAATTTCTTATTCATTTATTTTAATCAACTATATGAGTTGTACAAGTTGTAGTACAGGAAAGCCCGGCGGGTGCAAAAGTAACGGAGGCTGCAGTACGGGCGGATGTAACCGGATGAATGTACATGATTGGCTGGCCAATCTTCCTTTCAGTGACCCCGAAAGTAGTTGCAGGATCATCGAAGTTTCCTTTAACCAGGGAAGCCGCAAAGACTTCTTTAGAAATAGCGCCTTGCAATATTTTGAGAAAGGAGACATAGTGGCCGTAGAAGGAGTAAGTGGCTTTGATGTTGGCACAGTAAGTATTACAGGGGAATTGGTAAGGCTTCAGTTAAAAAAACATGGCTTAAAAGAAGATAATCCTGATATCAAAAGAATTTTAAGACCGGCAACAGATAATGACATTATAAAGTGGAAAGAAACAAAAGCCCGCGAGCATGAGGTGCTGATAAGAAGCCGGGCCATCGCAAGGCAGTTGAATGTTGACCTTAAAATGGCAGAGGTGGAGATACAGGCCGATAGCAGGAAGGCGACTTTTTTTTATATAGCAGATGAAAGGGTAGATTTTCGCGAGCTTATAAGAGTATATGCCTCGGAGTTTAAAGTGAAGGTAGAAATGAAGCAGATCGGCGCACGCCAGGAAGCAGGAAAAGTAGGCGGTATAGGCAGTTGCGGCAGGGAACTTTGCTGCAGCACATGGCTTACTGATTTTAAAAGCGTAAACACAAATGCCGCCCGCTATCAAAACCTGAGCATTAATCAAACAAAGCTAAGTGGCCAATGCGGACGGCTAAAATGTTGCCTTAATTATGAATTGGATACTTATCTTGACGCATTGCAATATTTTCCGGATGACGCAGAAGTAATTGAGGTGGCAAAAGGACGGGCTTTTCTTATTAAGAAAGATATCTTCCGCAACCTGATGTGGTACTCTATGCCGGACAGCACCAAACATTATCCTCTTTCTATAGAGAATGTAAAAAAAATTCAGGAACAAAATAAAAAAGGCATTAAGCCAGATGCTTTGGAGACAGTAGAAATTGTGAGCGGCAAGATAAAAGAAGTTGAGCCTGAGTTTGTAGATGTAGTTGGGCATATCACTTTAAAATCGCTTGAAAAAAATAGCCGGAGGAGCAGGAACGATGGCCCCCGAAAAAATAACAGGCAGCCTCAGCAGCAGCAACAAAGGCCGCCACAGCAACAACAAAGGCCGCCGCAGGGAAATCAAAGAGGGCCGCGGCCAAACAACAACAGGAACCGGCCGCCTAAAAAAGGCTAAAGCGAAGATTGCATACAAAGATTTTTCCTATCAATCTTTTTCATAACTAAATCAATTTTGGCTTACATGTCAATTGTCGTTTCCAATCTTACAAAAAATTATGGAGTACAAAAGGCAATTGATAATATTTCCTTCCAGGTAAATAATAATGAGATAGTGGGCTTTCTTGGGCCAAATGGTGCAGGGAAATCAACCACCATGAAAATAGTTACGGGATATCTTTCCGCTGATTCCGGTATGGCTTCTGTAAATGGTGTCAATGTAAATACCGATCCGATAAAAGCAAAAAAATTAATTGGTTATTTGCCGGAAAGCAATCCTTTATATTATGAAATGTATGTCAGAGAATACCTGGAATTTATCACAGGCATTCATAGCATTACTTCCGGTGTAAAGAAAAGGATGGAAGAAGTAATTGACCTTACGAGCCTTCGGCCGGAGAGTAAAAAAAAGATAGGCCAGCTTAGCAAAGGCTATAAACAAAGGGTTGGGCTGGCAGCAGCGCTGATTCACGATCCCGAAGTACTTATTCTCGATGAGCCGGCAAGTGGGCTTGATCCTAACCAAATAGTAGAAATAAGGGAAGTGATCAGGGAATTAGGCAAAAATAAAACGGTGTTATTTTCATCACACATTTTACAGGAAGTGGAAAGTATTTGTGATAGAGTGATCATTATTAATAAAGGAAACATAGTGGCCGATGATACGTTATCAAGTCTTCGGTCTGCCCATAAAACTTCCCACACGATAATGGTAGAGTTTGCCGAACGGGTTGATATTGGCTTGCTTAAAAATTTGGAAGGCGTTATTAATGCAGAAGAAGAAAAACCTTCGTCATTTAAGCTCCAGGCATTAGATCCTGAAATGGTAAAGAAAAACCTCTTTTCCTTTAGCCTGGAAAATCATTTAAACATCGTTTCATTAAGAAGTGAGCATAAATCTCTCGAAGATGTTTTTAGAAATTTGACCAACTAATTTTAATACAAATAGCTGTATGTATTTTCTGGCATAATATTTACATTTTCATTATTCATCACTTATAAAAAAACATGAAATGCAGGAGAAAAATCCTTCACCGGCGAAACCGGATCCCAAAAAAATAAAGGAGGCGCATGACCTCGCGGAAAAAGATATCGAGAACGATCCTGATCTTAGCTTGAAACCCAAGCCCGGTGACGATCTTGATGAGGGTGAGTTAGCAAGGCTGGAAGGTGAAGATTGATGAATGCGTTTGTTGC
>JALYYM010000201.1 GCA_030946565.1 Bacteroidota bacterium
TTTGAATAAGCTTGTGACAATAGCTCCGTCATTCCATATTCTGAATGAACTGTTTTTACACCGAGCCTGTTTTTTAAAAATTTATGAATTTCTTCACGTGTTAATTCTTCACGCCTTCCCTTCATTCCACCTGTTTCCATAAGGGTGGTATATTTAAGATCCATCGGGTATTTTTCGGCAAAATCAAGCAGGGCATAAGTGACGCCTATCAGTAAACTAGGTTGTTCAATAATTTCATTGTGAACAAGCGTTTTATAAAGCTTCTCATGATCATACAAATAAAATCCGCTGCAATCCTTTCCCGATATTGATAAAAGCTCATTTACCATATACACCAATGAAGAATTATTTCTCTCAAGGTATCCGGGCAAAAGCGCCAGGATGCACCACTGTTGCGGGCTTCCATAAAAATGTGTAAACCCTTTCAGAAAACTTTCTCTGTATACAGAATTATTTTTTATATAATGGCGGCTGGTATTTTCACCCGTAGTTCCGCTGCTTTCGAAGATACTTTCCGGCTGGAATTCTGTTGTCTTTACAGCCATGGACTTAAAAAACCGGATAGGTAAGAATGGGATTTTTTCGACAGAGGTTACTTCCCCGGGAACTAAGCCAAGTGCATTCACGTATGTTTTATAAACTTCATTAAATTCATATTGGATTCTGAATAATTCAAGCGCTATGTCATCGAAATTATAATAGGCGACATTGAAAATTTTATTTTTCCATTTAGATATTTCTAAAATGTTATTCAGGTTTTAATATTTAAATTTGATGATCAAACATTCAGCTTTAAAATACAAAGATGCGATACCCTATATTAATTTCAATTTTCTTATTTACAATGTTTTCCGCTTGCAAGAAGGATAAATTTGCAACTACGCCCTCGCTAAAATTTAAAAGTGTGAATACTACGAAGCTGCAAACAGGGCAGCAAATTCAATTCGTGCTATCTTTTACTGATGCTGAAGGCGATCTTACTAACAAGGTTTTCGTGCAGGAAATCGTTCCCAACTGTTCACTTAGCTCCTTCCAGGACACTTACCAGGTGCCGTCGTTTCCAACATCTAAAGATCAAAAAGGAGACATTACTGTTGTATTTGGCTATAATAGCTCAAACACAAGCCTGTCAAACATTTCACCTAAATGCATGCGGAATGATACTGCCGTTTTTCGCTTTGCGCTTACTGATGCTGCGATGCATACCAGTGATACTGTTTCATCACCACCTATTATTCTTGTTTACTAACAGTGCTCATAAAAAAGATCACCGAGTTCGCACTCTTTAGCAGCATTTTTATTGCCTGCTGTGCCGTTGCGCTTGCTATTGAAACTAACCTCCTGCTGCGCACACCTTTAAATAATTTGAGCTTTTATTTTTTTGTTTTTGGCGCTACTATGGTGCAATACAACCTTCATTACCTGG
Organism: Bacteroidota bacterium; assembly: GCA_030946565.1. The sequence goes on from JALYYM010000201.1 coordinate 1,427, forward strand.
TGAAGACTTCAGCCGTAAAAAATTCCCGCAGGCTTGCATGGTCTCTTCAAAACAAAGCAGTACACAAGATTCTTTTTGCAGCCGGTTGTTTTTTAATAATAATCAGTCTTTTCAGTTTTCGCTTGCAGCATTTTTTTATTCTATTAGTCCTTGGTGCAATCGCGCTGCTTTACTCTTTTCCAGCACTGCCTTTCGCAAAAGGAAAGCGGATAAAAGATTTTGGGTTTCTAAAAATTCTCACTCTGGCTCTTCTGTGGACGCTCGTTACCGTTTGGTTTCCCGTGAGTGACATGGCCGTAAATTCAATTTCATTTTTATTTGTTTTTGGAAAGCGGTTTACTTTCATGTTTGTTCTTTGCCTCCTATTTGATATGCGTGATATAGAAATTGACCGGCATGAAAATATCAAAACACTGGCGGTTATTTTGGGTAAAAAAAAATCATACTTCACTGCTTATGCCGGTCTTTTGCTCTTCCTTCTAATATGCCTGTTTCAATATTTTTATTGGGGTGACACCGGGTTGTTTATCGCGATGTGCATCTCCGCCGCAGCGACTCTTTTGACAGTAGAGTTTACTAAAAAAACAAATAGTGATTTTGTTTATTTAGCCGGCATAGACGGCATGATGTTATTGCAGGCGTTACTCGTTTACCTTCTCGCTTTAAAACTTTAAATTTGCACACTCTATAAAAAAAGCGAAACTGATATGGCTAAAAGTAAAAAGACGGATTCAATTATAACCGAAAAATCAATGGGGTTTCTGAAAGATTATATCAATACTCCTTCGCCTGTTGGGTTTGAAACAGGCGGCCAAAAAGTTTGGCTGAATTATATAAAAGAATATGTGGACACCACGTTTACCGATGCGTACGGTACTGCAGTTGGTGTAATCAATCCTGACAAGGCTTTTAAAGTAGTAATAGAAGCCCATGCGGATGAAATAAGCTGGTTTGTAAATTATGTTTCACCCGAAGGGCTTATTTATTTAAAAAGAAATGGGGGAGTAGATCACCAGGTTGCGCCATCGCAGCGTGTGTTGGTACATGGGAAAAAAGGTCCGGTGAAAGCCGTGTTTGGCTGGCCGGCTATCCATACCCGTGCCGGTGGAAGCGAGAAGGAGCAGCAACCTAAAGTAGATAATTTATTCCTCGATTGCGGTGCACGTAATAAAAAAGAAGTGGAAGATGTCGGTATTCATGTAGGCGCTGCCGTTACCTATGCTGATGGGTTTGATGAAGTGTCTTATGGAAATTTTATTGCAAGGGCATTTGATAACAGGATAGGCGGCTTTATGATAGCTGAGGTTGCGAGGTTATTGAAAGAAAATAAAAAAACTTTGCCGTTTTCATTGTATATCGTTAATGCAGTCCAGGAAGAAATAGGCCTTCGCGGAGCAGAGATGATCGCACGGAGAATAAAGCCTGACGTGGCTATTATTACTGATGTTACGCACGATTCGACAACGCCAATGATCAATAAATTGGTTGAAGGTGATTGTGCTTGCGGCAAAGGCCCTGCTTTAGTGTATGGCCCGGCAGTACATAATAAATTATTGGCTATAATAGAAAAGGTGGCAGAGAAAAATAAAATCCCTTTACAGTTGCGGGCAGTAAGCCGCAGTACCGGCACTGATACAGATTCATTTGCGTATGCTAACGATGGATGCCCGTCAGCATTAATTTCAATTCCATTAAGATATATGCATACTACGGTAGAGATGTTGCATCGTGATGATATAAATAATACTATTAAGCTTATCTACGAAAGTGTGCTTAGCCTTACGCCGAAAATTAATTTGAGTTATTTTTAATGCTTATGGGTGTATTTTAAAAAGAGGATTTGCAATGTGTTTCTAACAGATAAGAAATAAATTTGTGCCATTACATAAAAGATAAACATGGTAAGAAACAACTGGACACAAGACGAGATAGCAGAAGTTTATAATTCCCCGTTGCTTGAGCTCATTTATAAAGCGGCTACGCTGCACCGTGAGTACCACGCAACCGGTGAAGTGCAGGTATGTACTTTGCTTTCCATAAAGACTGGTGGCTGCCCGGAAGATTGTGCGTACTGCCCGCAAGCTGCACGCTACAATACAGGCGTGGATGTGCAGGCGCTAATGAAAAAAGAAGAAGTATTGGCTTACGCCGAAAAAGCTAAAAATGCAGGCTCAACAAGATTTTGTATGGGCGCTGCCTGGAGAGAAGTAAGAGATAACCGTGATTTTGACCGGGTGCTTGAAATGGTACAAGGTGTAAATGAATTAGGCATGGAAGTGTGTTGCACAATGGGTATGCTTACTGAAGAACAGGCGAAAAAATTATACAATGCCGGCCTGTATGCCTACAATCATAATGTTGATACTTCAGAAGATCATTACGCTGATATCATTACCACCCGTACTTATGATGACCGTTTAAAAACGTTAGGCAATGTGCGTAAAGCCGGTATCAGCGTTTGCAGCGGCGGCATCATTGGCTTAGGCGAAACGCATGAAGACAGGATCGGCATGCTGCACACATTGGCAACTTTGCCAACACATCCGGGAAGCGTGCCTATCAATGCGCTGGTGCGTGTGAAAGGCACGCCTTTGGAAGGCAATGAAAAAGTTGACATTTGGGATATGATAAGAATGATAGCCACTACAAGGATAATTATGCCACAGGCTATGGTAAGATTAAGCGCGGGCCGTTCAGAGATGTCAATAGCGGAACAGGCGCTGTGTTTTATGGCTGGCGCGAATTCAATATTCTCGGGAGATAAATTACTTACCACACCTAATCCTGCTTTCGACCAGGATCATGCTATGTTTCAACTGTTAGGGTTAACTCCCAGGGAAGCTTTCAAAGATGAGAAGTTTTTGCAATTAGCTGATTAGCTAATTTGGCTAATTAACTAATTAAGATGATAGATAAAGAGATTCTTTTAAATGCCTACCGGCTGATGTGTACAGCATCGTCCATGACTGACATCTATGAAGCCAACCGGCAGGTTTGTAAATATGTTCATTCAACTTCCCGCGGCCATGAAGCCATTCAGCTTGCTACGGCTTTTCAATTG